>DNCG01000129.1 GCA_003491635.1 Actinomycetota bacterium | reverse complement strand
CAAGCGGCCAATAGGATTTTGGGAAGATTTAGAGAACTTAAAAACGAGGAAGTTCCAGAATCGAGATGTCAGGTGAAGATGGATAAAGAAAAGCTATTGGTGGTGGTCGGTCCCACGGCGGTGGGGAAGAGCAAGGTTGCCATCGAGCTTGCAAAGAGACTCGATGGCGAAGTCATCTCGGCCGACTCCATGCAGGTATACAAAGGAATGGATATCGGAACAGCCAAGCCTGGTCCTAAAGAGAGAAGGAAGATAAGACATCATCTCATCAACATCGTCGATCCCCCAGTGGACTTCAGCGTGGCGGAATATCAGAGACTGGCCCGCACCGCCATAGAGGAAATCACCCAAAGGGGAAAGCTTCCGATGCTGGTTGGCGGCTCGGGATTGTACATAAGAAGCGTTATCGACAAACTCAAATTTCCCAGTGGTACTCTGAGCTCCAAAATCCGCCGAGAGCTCGAGAAGCAGACAAAGAGTGATCCAGGGGGTCTCTATGAAGAGCTTCAAAGACTCGATCCCAAGGCGGCGAAGAAGATTCACCCCCACAACCTCAGACGAATAATCCGCGCCCTGGAGGTAATCACGCTCACGGGTAGAACCTTCACGGAATATCAGAAAGAGTGGCAAAGGAGGGAGTCAATTTACGAGATTAGGATAGTTGGCCTCAACTTACCTCGAGAAGAACTTTATGCTAAGATAGATGGGCGAGTGGACGAGATGCTCCAAAAAGGACTTTTAGATGAGGTCAAAACCCTCGTTTCCCTGGGTTATTCCGGGGCCATCACTGCCCGCCAGGCATTGGGTTACAAGGAGCTTCTGGAACACTTGGAGGAGAGGAAATCCCTGGAGGACGCCGTCCAACTCATCAAACAGAGAACGAGAAATTTCGCCAAACGTCAGTTGACCTGGTTTAAACGAGATCCCAGAATCAAGTGGTTCGACATCAGCGACAAGACAACAAAACAGGTGGCTTCCGAAATAATCCACTTCCTGCAAACAGAAAGGTTCTTGCCAGGAGGTAAGCACTGGGAAGGATAAAATTCGCCAAGGCTCAAGGAGCAGGCAACGATTTCATCCTCATAGAGGATTTGAAAAACAAGCTGAGCTTCTCCTCGGAGTGGGTCGGGGGAATTTGCGACCGCCATTTTGGAATCGGAGCCGATGGGCTGATGATAATCCGCCCCTCTCAAAAAGCGGACTTCTCCATGATCTTTTTCAACCCTGACGGTTCACGGGCGGAGATGTGCGGCAACGGCATCCGTTGCTTTGCCAAGTATCTCTACGATCACGGTTTGACCAAAAAGAGGAAGGTCTCCATCGAGACGATGGCGGGAATAAAGCAGGTGGCCTTGATCGTCGACAGCGGTAGAGCAACCGGCGCGAGTGTTGACATGGGGGTACCTTCCTTTAGGCCCTCGGATATGCCCATGAAATCTAAGAAAGAGGCGATCGGCAAACTTCTGGAGATAAACAGGGAAAAGTTCAGAGTGACCTGCCTCTCCGTGGGAAATCCCCACTGTGTGATCTTTGTCGAGGAAGTAAGTGATGCGCCCGTAAGAACCCTTGGCCCCGTCGTAGAAAATTGGCCCATCTTTCCACAAAAGACGAATGTTGAGTTTGCAGAGGTAGTAAATCCAACGGAGATGCGAGTGAGGGTCTGGGAGCGGGGAGCTGGGGAGACGCTCGCCTGTGGAACGGGAGCCTGTGCTGCTCTGGTGGCGGCCGCAAGGAATGGTTTGACAAAAAGGGGAGCCACGATCCATCTGCCTGGCGGGGACCTTCACGTAGAGTGGAGCGAGGACGATCACATTTATCTAACTGGTCCCGCCGAAGAGGTTTTCACTGGAGAGATCCCCCAGACTGGACCGAAGAAATTAGAGGAGGAATAAGCTGAGACAGGCGAGAAGAATTAGAAATTTACCACCATATCTCTTCGCCGAGATAGACAGGAAAATCGCCGAGAAAAAGGCACAAGGGGTAGATGTTATAAGTCTGGGGATCGGCGATCCCGTTGAACCCACCCCCGAGCACATAATCAAAAAACTCTGTGAGGAGGCCCACAACCCGGCAAATCACCGTTACCCATCCTATTTCGGGCTGCCCGGATTCCGAAAAGCCATCGCCGAGTGGTACCGGAAGAGGTTCAGTGTGATGCTGGATCCCGATACAGAAGTATTGCCACTGATCGGTTCGAAAGAGGGAATCGCCCACATCTACCTGGCTCTAACGGATCAGGGCGACATCTCGTTGGTCGCCGATCCCGGTTATCCAGTTTACACCACCGGCGCAATCCTGGCGGGAGCGAAACCCCACTTCATGCCACTCCTGGTGGAGAACGGTTTTCTACCCGATCTCTCAAACATAAGCCCGGAAATGGCCCAAAAGGCTAGGATGATGTTCATCTGCTATCCCAACAACCCCACAGCGGCCATAACTAGGCCGGGTTTCTTCGAAGAGGTGGTGGAGTTCGCCAGAGCCCACGATATCGTGGTCTGTCACGACAACCCATATTCCGAGATAACCTTCGACGGCTATGTGGCCCCCAGCTTCCTGGAAACACCCGGTGCCAAAAAGGTGGGGGTGGAATTCCATTCCCTCTCCAAGACTTACAACATGACCGGCTGGCGGATAGGCTTTGTGGTTGGAAACGCCGAGGTCATCGAAGCCCTAGGACGAGTCAAGACCAACATCGACTCCGGGATATTCAACGCCATCCAATATGCGGGGATAGAGGCTCTCAGGGGCCCCCAGGACAGCGTGAAGAAGATGTGCGAGATCTATGCCCGCCGCCGGGATAAGGTGGTGGACACCCTGAGGAGCATCGGGATAGAAACGGCTAAACCCAAGGCAACCATATACGTCTGGTTCCCAGTGCCCGAGGGTTTCACTTCAGCAAGCTTTGCCACACACTTCCTCGAAAGGGCCGGCGTAGTCGTTCCCCCCGGCAGCGCCTACGGTTCTTCTGGAGAAGGTTATATCAGAATATCCCTGACGGTTAAGGACGACCGTCTGGAAGAAGCTCTGGATCGCATCAAGAAGAGCTTATAGGAGGAAGAGAAGATATACCTTAACAGGATCGAAAAGGAACGCGCTATCCTAGTTGGGGTCCGATTCCCCACCACGAGCGCCGAAACGACGGAGGAATCCCTAAACGAGCTGGAACAACTGGTCGTTACGGCAGGAGGGGAAGCGGTTTCCCGAGTCGTTCAGGAGAGAGAGAGCCCTCACAGGCGCACTTTCATTGGCTCGGGTAAGGCTGGGGAAATAAAAAAATTGGCCGAGATACTCGAGGCAGACCTCATCGTCTTTGATCACGATCTCACCCCCTCCCAGGAGCACAACCTGGAGGATACCATCGGGCGAAAGGTCCTGGATAGAACGGCTTTAATTCTGGATATCTTCGCACAACACGCCCATTCAAGCGAAGGAAAGCTCCAGGTCGAACTGGCTCAAAATATCTACCGTTTGCCCAGGTTGAGAGGGAAGGGAATAGAACTCTCAAGATTGGGTGGAGGTATAGGGACAAGGGGTCCCGGTGAAACAAAGCTCGAGGTAGATCGGCGACGAATTAGGCGCCATATTCAGTACTTAAAAAAGGAGCTCTTTCGAGTGCGGCAAAATCGCGCAACCCAGCGAAAGAAGCGCAAAAAGGCCGGGGTCTCCAGCATCTCCATAGTCGGTTACACCAATGCCGGCAAATCAACTCTCCTAAATACCCTAACCAAGGCCGACGTATTGGTTGAAGGCAAGCTCTTCGCCACGCTCGATTCCACCAGCCGCCGCCTCCTGCTTCCCAGCAAACAAACGGTGGTCTTCTCGGACACGGTAGGATTCATCAAAAAACTTCCTCACCAGCTGATTGCCTCCTTCAGGTCAACTCTGGATGAGATCAAGGAGGCAAGTTTGATACTGCACATCATCGATGCCAGTCACCCGCAGATGGAAAAACAGATAGAAGCCGCGGAGAATGTATTAGAGGAGATAGGGGCGGCAGAGAAACCTCGACTAAATGTCTTCAATAAGAACGATAGACTAAGCGAGATAGAGATAGAGCGATTAAGAAAGAGGTTCCCCGATGGCATCTTTATCTCCGCCCTTCTTGGCCAAGGAATCGAAAAATTACTGAAGGTCATCGACGAACGGGTTTCAAGGGAGCGGGTGCGGGTTCGCCTTCAGATACCCTTTGAGCGAGGAGACTTAATCCAGAAGATACATGAGGAGGGAAGTTAGAAAAGTGACCTTCCAACGGGGTAAACTGAAAATAGTTGCAACGGCACTAGCAAAATCTTCCTTCAAATAAAGAAGGATTTTTCAAGAATGCATTTAATTAAGTAAATGACAATCTTAACCAGTGGAGTCTCTTAGAAAGGAGGTGAACAATGGAAGAACAAAAGACGAAGAGCAGCACCGGGTTACAATCGAACGTGGGCGGTCTCCTATGTTACCTGGTCGGATGGATCACCGGCTTGATCTTTTTCCTAATCGAGAAGGAAGACCCGTTCGTCCGCTTTCACGCCATGCAATCGATCATCACCTTTGCCAGCTTAAGCGTGCTTTCGATCGTCGCAGGAGTGATTCCCATCATAGGCTGGATTATCGCCGTACTCATCTGGCCACTCAGCCTCGTTCTCTGGATACTGCTGATGATCAAGGCCTATCAGGGGGAAAGATTCAAGCTTCCAGTCGTGGGAGAGCTGGCCGAGAAGTACATTTAAGGTTTCAGGCACGACCAAAAACGCTCTCGGGTGTTCAAAAATGGCCGGGCTTTATGGTCCAGTGGGTAGAGTTATCTACGTGCCTCATCTAAAGCTTTCTCAAAAGGGCGATGGCTTTACCTAGAACCATCACGTTCTTTGTCAAGATGGGCTCCATGGCTGGATTTTCCGGCTGAAGTCTGAAGAGATCCTTCTCCTTAAAAAATCTCTTCACGGTGGCCTCTTCCTCGCCGACGAGGGCGACTATAATATCTCCATCGTTGGCGAAAGTTTGTTGTCTAAATACGAGATAGTCCCCTTCGTAGATTCCCGCCCCGATCATGCTATCTCCTTTAACCCTGAGGATAAAGGTGTTCTCCTCCGCCAACTCTGCGGGGAGAGGAAGAGTATCCTCGATGTTTTCCTGGGCCAAGATGGGCGTTCCCGCAGCAATTCTCCCAACAACGGGAACGCTTCTTATCCTCTCGGGCGGCAAACCAATCTCGGTCTCCCGAAAATCCAGCACCTCCAACGCCCTGGGTTTGGTTGGATCGCGACGGAGATAACCCTTTTTCTCCAGAGCGGTAAGGTGACTGTGAACGGTCGAGCTGGACGACAAATTCAGGGCTTTACCGATCTCCCTCACCGAGGGGGGATAGCCCTTCCGGTGAATATCACTCAAGATGAAATCCAATATCTGCCGTTGTCTTTTAGTCAAAGGTAGCTTCTGGACTGCAAAGTGTTTAGCCAAGATGACCTCCTCTCTCAAAGACGCAAAAAGTGGGTCCTCGCTGGACTTGCATCAATTATAGCACGTATGTTTGTATTGTCAAACACCAGTTCGATTTTTTCTTGACTCAAACGCATGTTCGCATTAAAATTGTCTTGAAAATACTTTTAAATTTTTTTTTAAATCCTCTTTACTTACAACATATTGAGTGTTATACTTTGGTCATCCACAATATATTGTGGATAATGCTGTGGAAAACAAGGGGATAACCTGTGAAATGTCCTTTCTGCGGATATAGAGAAACCAAGGTGGTGGACTCGAGGGCCACCGAAGCCCAAGATGCAGTGCGTCGTCGGCGGGAATGCCTGAAGTGTATTCAGCGATTCACCACCTTTGAGCGCGTGGAGGAGATCCCGCTCACGGTAGTTAAAAAGAGCGGTGAACGCGAGCTCTTTGACAGAGCAAAACTCCTGGCCGGTATCTTGAGGGCAACGGTCAAAAGACACATACCCGCCGCCGAGTTAGAAAAGGTTGTCTCAGATATCGAAACCGAGCTCAGGAACCAGTTTAAATACGAAGTTTCCTCAAAGGAACTGGGAGAAATGGTCCTCAAAAAGCTAAAACGAATGGATAAAGTCGCCTATATTCGCTTCGCCTCGGTTTACCGAGAATTCAAGGACCTGGATGAGTTCACCAGCGAGCTTTCCAGGCTTAAGTGAAAGGAGGGTAAGTAAGGTGGCCAAAAGAGTTATCAATGTGATCAAGAGAAGTCTCGAGAGAGGCGATGACACCACTGACATCGCTCTCCTGGTAAGCACCTCCTCCAAATCGGAGATAAATATCTGGGACAAATCCAAAATCACCGACTCTCTGATCAAGGAAACGGGCACCAGTGGTGAGCTGGCTCAAGAAATAGCCGATACGGTGGAAAGAAAGATATTCGAGAGCAACTTCGGGACGATCACCACCAGCATAATTCGAGAACTCATCGACATCGAGCTCATTGAACGAGGCCTGAGTATGATACACAAGAAACACTCCCATATCGGTCTGCCCATTTATGATGTGGAGCAGATCATACTCAGCGCCAACAAGGAGAACAGCAACACCACCCACAACCCGGAATCCATCAATCTGACCATAGCCGAGACCATTCTCAAAGAGTACGCCCTGAGAAAAATCTTTAGCGAAGACGTCGCCCTGGCTCACCTGATGGGAGATATCCACCTCCATGATTTAGGCTTTATAGTGAGACCTTACTGCGGGGGACACTCACTCGAATACATCAAGAAATATGGCCTGGCCCTGCCCAACATAACCAGCACCTCCAGACCGGCTAAACATGCTGAGGTCCTCATCGGACATATGGTTAAGATGGCCTCCAGCCTGCAGGCGCACTATGCCGGCGCCATTGGCTGGGAGGCAGTGAATATGTTCTTCGCACCTTATCTGGTCGGGCGTCCTTATAAAGAGATAAAACAACTGGCTCAGATGTTGATATATGAATTCAATCAATTGGCCGGAGCCCGTGGATCGCAAGTGGTGTTCACCGACTTCAACCTATACTGGAATATCCCAAAACACTTTCAGGACACTCCGGCCATTGGCCCCGGCGGTAAACACACCGGAAAAACCTATAAAGAGTACGAGAAAGAAGCCCAGGCTTTTCTCAAAGCAATGTTCGAAATCTATCTGGAAGGGGATGCTATGGGCAAGACTTTCGTCTTTCCCAAGCCCCTACTGCACATAAACGAGGATTTCTTCAATTCTCCAGGCTGGGAAGAGTTCATGAACCTCGCCTGCGAGGTCGCCAGCAAGCAGGGGATAACCTACTTTGTCTTTGACAGGGGAGATGAAACCACGGTATCCCAATGCTGTCGTCTGAAGCTCAAGCTCGGGGAGAAAGACCTTGGGGAGGCCAAGACACCGGAGAAGATGCGCTTCTCGGCACTTCAGAACATCACCATAAACCTCCCACGCATGGCCCATAAAGCACAGGGCAATGATGAGTTGCTCTTCGCCGAACTCAACAGAGCCCTTGAGCTCGTGGCCAAAGCACACCTTCAAAAAAAGAAGTTCATAGCCAGTCTCATGGAACTGGACAAAGATGGTCCGCTGGCTCTACTTAGCGCTTCAAAAGATGGTGAACCTTACCTCCGTCTCGACAGATTGACCTACCTCGCCGGCATCCTGGGACTGAACGAGCTGGTTCAGGCCCATATCGGCCAGCAGCTTCACGAATCGGACGAGGCCTTGAAGTTCGGATTGAAGGTGATCTCCCACATGAATATAAAATGTAAGCAACTCTCCGATCTTTACGGAATCAAGCTGGTCCTGGAGGAATCCCCGGCGGAATCCAGTGGATATCGGCTGGCCAAGCTGGATGTGAAATACTTCCCCGAGCAAACCAGGAAGATTATCAAGGGGAATATGGAAACTGGCGAGTATTACTACACCAACTCCGTTCATCTGAGCGTGGATGCACCCATCGACTACATAGAGAGGGTGCAAAAGCAGAGCCTCTTTCACCCATTGATCGAGGCCGGAGCCATCTGCCACATCTGGTTGGGAGAGCACGAGCCATCGCCTCAATCGATTAAAAACTTTACCATCAAAACCTTTAGAAACACTCACTGCGCTCAAGTGGCCTTCAGCCCCGAGTTTACCGTCTGCAACGAGTGTCAAAGGACCTCAAGGGGACTGGCGGAGACCTGCCCACTCTGTGGCTCGGAAGACGTTTATGGGGTTACTCGCATCGTTGGTTATTTCTCCAAGATTCCCACCTGGAATAAAGGGAAAATTGGGGAACTGAAGGATAGAATAAGAACCGATCTGGAGGGAAGGAACGGTGAAAGCGAAACTGTTTGTGCGGGAAAACTGTCCCAAATGCCCCGCGGCCAAAGCGCTTACGTCTCGGGCTGAAAACGTTGAATGCTACGATGTCGATAATGTGGATGGACTAGCGGAAGCTTCATTTTACGGGGTCATGTCCACTCCTTCTATCGTAATAGTGGACGATCAAGATAAAGAGGTTATCTCCTGGCGTGGGGAGGTTCCCTCCCGGGAGGATCTAGCAAAATGGCTTCATTGAACGGCGGTTTTCATATCAAGGACATGACCCCTATCTCCATGCTGGACTGGGAAGGGAAATTAGCAACCGTCCTCTTCTTGGGAGGATGTAACCTCAGGTGCCCCTTTTGCCAAAACCCCGAACTAGTCCTGCAGGCGGGGGACATACCGGATATCCCTCCGGAAGACGTGGAAAAATATCTTAAGGAAAAACATTCTTGGATCGACGGGTGTGTGATCACTGGCGGAGAGCCTACCATAAACCATGGACTGGAGTTTTTACTATCCAGAATCAAAAACAGTGGGTATCCAATTAAACTGGATACTAATGGGACCCGGCCTCGGGTTCTCCGCCAGTTGATCGAAAAAGAACTGGTAGACTACATCGCCATGGATGTAAAAACCAGTTTCGACAACTACAAATTGGCTACGGGAAGCCGGGTAAACACGGAAACCGTGAAAGAGAGCGCAGAGTTGTTGGTGAAATCGGGCATTGAGACAGAATTCCGAACCACGGTGGTTCCGGGCTACACAAAAGGAGAGGACATCCTCTGGATCGCCCGTTACCTTGCCAGACTGAACGCCTCACGATACACACTCCAACAATTCAGGCCGGATCGCGTTCTGGATCCAACCGTAGGGCGAATAAAACCCTACCCCCGGGGTTTCCTTCTGAGTTTGGTCGAGGAGTGCAATGACTTTCTGCCGACCAAAATCAGGTGAACCCCGAACCACGGGTTTACCCCATAAGAGACCGAAGGTCTTAAGGAATTTACAGCCGTGGCCTTCTGTAGTTCGGGGTAAAAATGGCCAACCGGGATTCGATGACGCCATCGGCGACAAAGC
>DNCG01000029.1 GCA_003491635.1 Actinomycetota bacterium | reverse complement strand
CTTCTCTTGCTTTCCGTCCCATCGAGCTCTATCAGCTTCAGATCCAGCTCCCGCTGGCGCAGAACATCCATTCCCAGAATGGCCGGGGCGATCACCTCATTTACATTCCGCACCGCCTTGAGCACACCCTTACCCAGATACCTCCCCGCATCGCCATTGCGAATCTCCAGGGCTTCAAAGGTCCCAGTGGAAGCACCCGAAGGCACGGCGAATCTCCCCACGGCTCCTCCATCCAGGAAAAGCTCGACCTCAACCGTGGGATTGCCGCGAGAATCCAGAATCTCCCTGGCCAGAACCTTCTCTATCTTCGTCATATAACCCCCTCATCTCCTCGCCCGTTTCTAACTGCGTTATTAGTCATTCGAAATTAGCCATTTTCTAATTGCGAGCTTCGAATTTCTAATTCCTAATTCCTCGTTCCTGATCCCTGAACCCTGTTCCGGCCGACCGGCAGCCGATTACTTCTCCAAACTCTTCGCCTCTTCCCACAACCTATCCTTCTCCTCGAGGGACATGGATTCCAGGCTTCTTCTCTCTTCTTTGGCCCTTTTCTCCATGAACTCGAATCGCCGACGGAACTTCGCATTCACCACCCTCAAGGCGTCCTCGGGATCAACCCCCAGACGACGGGCCAGATTTACCACCGTAAATAAAATATCCCCTATCTCATCTTTTTTCCGCCCCTCTTCGCGGCAAGCCTCCTTCAACTCGGCGATCTCCTCGGTGAGCTTTTCGAAGATGGGTTCCTTCTCCTCCCAGTCGAATCCCACCCGAGCCGCCTTCTCCTGCAGCTTAAGCGCATGAAAGAGAGCCGGGAGAGATCTTGGGATGCCGGCCAGGAGGAAACGACCGCTTTCCCCTCTCTTGATCGACTCCCAATTCTCCAAAACCTCTTGAGAGGAGGAGACCTTCACATCGCCAAAGATATGTGGGTGGCGCCTCACCAGTTTGGTTGTGATATCCTCCAGAACATCCTCGATATCGAATCTACCTTCCTCGGAGGCAATTTGAGCGTGGAAGACCACCTGAAGAAGGAGATCGCCCAGCTCCTCCTTCAAATGGTCAAAATTCTTCCGGTCGATGGCATCCACCACCTCGTAGGCTTCTTCAATCAGGTGCTGTTTGATGCTCTGGTGAGTCTGTTCTCTATCCCACAGGCAACCGAAGGGACCGCGAAGTCTGGCCATTATCTCCAGAAGGGAATCGAAGGTATACTTTTGAGAGGACTTTCGTTTCTTCACCTAAAATCTTCTCTCCTCGGGAAATTATCAGGAAACCAAATCGGCTCATTCCGGTTCTTCAGGAGGACAGTCGTATTATATCACCCAACAATCGATGACCAAAAGAGAGGACTCCTCCTTCATCCACGCCTCGAAGGATCAAGGTTCTTCGCCTGGGGTTGAAATCCAAACCGGAATAAAATTCTTTGAGGGAAGCCGCCCCTTTCTCACCGGATGTGAAGGGAGAGAGAAGGAGGTTGCCCTCTTCCCAGAGGACATTGGCTATCCCCGCATCTCGCGCCATAACCTTAAGTTTGCATACCTCGATCAGGTTTTCCGTCTCGCGGGGCAAGGGGCCGTATCTATCCCAGAGCTCCTCCCTTGCCTCTTTAGCTTTCTCAAGATCATTGATGGAAGCGATGCGCTGATAGGCCTCTATCCTCAAGAACTCCTCGGTGATGAAATCGCGAGGAATATAAGCATTCACGGGAAGATCGACCTTGACCTCCAATGGCTTTTTGGCCGGTTTTCCCCGAATCTCCTCCACCGCCTCCTGCAGAAGCCGGCAGTAGAGCTCAAACCCCACAGCGGCGATGTGGCCGTGCTGCTCGGGACCGAGAAGGTTTCCGGCCCCCCTGATCTCAAGATCCCTCAGGGCAATCTTTAAACCCGATCCCAGCTCGGTGAATTCTCCGATGGTCTTTAATCTATCGGCGGCGGCCGATGTCAGGGTCTCGTCCGAGAAAAAGAAGTAAGCATAGGCCCGGTGGTTCGCTCTGCCCACTCTCCCCCTCAACTGATAAAGCTGGGCCAAGCCAAGCTTATTGGCCTCATCGACAATGAGGGTGTTCACCGAGGGAATATCTATCCCCGACTCGATTATGGTGGTGCAGACCAGGACATCATACTTCCTGGCCAGGAAATCGAGCATGACCCGCTCCAAATCGTCTTCGGGCATCTGTCCGTGGGCGACGGCGATCCTGGCTTCGGACACCAACTCCATCACCCTCCGGGCAGCCCCATCGATGGTCTCCACTCGATTATGGACATAATAGATCTGCCCGCCCCGGGCCAGTTCCCTTCGAACGGCGCTCTGGATGAGTCCTTCGTCCTCCTCACCAACATAGGTGTAGACGGGGTAGCGATCCTCGGGGGGAGTATCGATGATGCTCAAATCCCTTATCCCAGCGAGTGACATCTGCAGAGTCCTGGGAATTGGGGTAGCCGTAAGGGTGATCGCATCCACCGTCTCTTTCAAATTCTTCAGATGTTCCTTATGGGCAACCCCAAAACGCTGCTCCTCGTCGACCACGACCAATCCCAGATCCTTGGCTTTAACATCCCTCTGAAGAAGACGATGGGTCCCGATGAGGATATCCACCTTCCCCAAAGCAAAATCGGCGGATATCCCCCTTTGTTCTTTTGGTGATTTGAACCTGCTCAGCATCTCCACAACCGCTGGAAAGGCCGAGAGCCTCTCACGGAAGTTGTTGTAATGCTGCTGAGCCAGGATGGTGGTGGGGACCAGGACAATCACTTGTTTGCCGTCCATAACCGCCTTGAAGGTGGCCCTGATAGCCACCTCGGTCTTACCGTAACCCACATCGCCGCAGACGAGTCTATCCATCGGTCTGGGACCCTCCATGTCATCCTTGACATCGGCTATTGCATGTTGCTGATCGGGTGTCTCCTCAAAGGGAAAGGCATCCTCCAGCTCCCTCTGCCAAGGCGTGTCGGGTGAAAAGGAAAAGCCCTCGCTGTTCAGCCGCTTAGCGTAAAGAGTTAGGAGATCGAAGGCCATCTTCTTGACGGATTCCCTCACTCTCCTTTTGGCTCGCGACCACTCTCTTCCTCCTAAACGGGATATCCTGGGCGGCTGGGTACTCTCTCCGATGTACTTGGAGACTTTATGCACCTGATCGGCTGGAACGTACAACTTATCCCCCTGTGCATACTCCAGGACCATGTAGTCCCTAACGACTCCCTCCACCTCCTGCTGAGATAGGCCAGCATATCGGGCAATCCCGTGATTCACATGAACGACGTAATCCCCCTCCTCAATATCCACGAAACCCACCAAGGGAAGGGCCCTCGTCTGTCTCTCCCGTCGCTCCTCCCTGTGCTTGATGAAGATATCGTAGTCGCTCAAACAGGCCAGACCAGCCTCCTTGAAAATAAACCCCCGACTCAAATTCCCGACGGTTAAAATGACTTTTCCGGGAGTCAAAGGCATCTCCCCTTCAGGGTGAACCTTCAAGGTGAACTCATCCGGACAAAGAATGGACTCGATTCCCCTCTCCCCCAGCACCTCTCTCAATCTCTCGGCGCCTCCCCGATCCCTGGAGACGATGCAGACGAGAAAGTCCTCTTTGAGTTCCTTTACGACCCTCTCGAGCCGATCGATGCTTCCCAGCATCGGCTCCACAGAGGAACACCGAAATTCCGGTAGCCGCTCCCGAAACCTCGTTCTGATGGAGACTAACCCCAATTGCTGTCTTTTCGACCAAAGATCGAAGAGGTCATCCGGAGAGAGATAATACGAGACAGGTGGCGGGGGGATGCTCCCGGAAAGGGCAGCCTCATCCAAAGCCTTACTTTGTCGCAGGTAGAACTCGGTCGCTTCTTCCTCAATCTCCCTGGTTTCGTGCAGGATCACCACCCCACCCGAGGGAAAGTAGTCCAGAAGAGTACCCAGCTCCTCATGGAGGAAAGGAGAATAAACCTCGATCCCCTCAAAATAGGAAATCTCCTTCAATCTCCTCAAATCTTCCCCCAGCTCTCCGCTGGACGACTTCTCCCGCAAAAGATCGAGGGCCCTCCCGGCGGTTTGACGATTTAAAACGAGCTCGCGGCAGGAAAAGATCGAAATCCCCCCCAATGAGGAGATAGAACGCTGAGAAGAGATCATGAACTCCCGAATGGACTCTATCTCGTCCCCAAAAAACTCGATCCTCAAAGGGTGCTCCCTGGTTGGGGGGAAGACATCTACTATCCCTCCCCGGATGCTGAAATGCCCCCTTGCCTCCACCAGATGAACCCGCTCGTAACCCATTCTCAGAAGTTCCATCGAGAGCCCATGAAGATCGTACTCCTGACCGACCTTCATCTCTAATGGCTCAGCCAACCCAGCAGCGAGAGGTGGAATTTTCTGCATGAGCGTCTGGACGGCGATGACGGTGACGGTGGGCGATCCGCTTTGAAGCCGATTCAAGACCTCCAGTCGCCTCCCCACTATCTCGCTCCTGGGCGAAAGCCGCTCGCAGGGAAGAACCTCCCAATCGGGAAAGAGAAGAACGGAGGGAAGGAAATTGGCCATATCCTTAGCCAGCTCCTGGGCACCCTTCACCGTGGAGACAACGATCAGGAAGGGCTTTCTCACTTCCCGAAAAAGCCCGGCCAAGAGATAGGGGCGAAGGGGATCGGGAACAAAAATGGTTGGGTTCTCCCTGGCCAGTAGATCACCAACCAGCCTTCTGAAATTATCGTTTTCCTTTAAACAGTCGAGGAGCACCCTCAAACTCAACTTTGACCCCCGGTCACGCAAGAAGAAGAAAGCAAAAATATTTTTAGGTAAGCCAAGTAGGCCTCGGCAGGATTTACCCAGGCCTCGAATTAATTGCTGGCTTTCAAACAAAAAGTCAGGAAACTAAGGAACTTGAAATCAAGGAAGTTAGGAATCACAATTCGTTATTAGTAACTCGTTTACAGTTGACAGTTAACAGATCTACGGCTTAGAGCTCGGAGTCTCAATCTCCATGTATCTCTATATGTCTCTATGTATCTCCTCCCACTTCGTGCCTAGTGCCTGGTTCCT
>DNCG01000035.1 GCA_003491635.1 Actinomycetota bacterium | reverse complement strand
TGATTCCAAGGGGGATTGGCGATGACCATGTTAAACTTCTTAAAGTCTTCGCCCTCTTTAAACTTTGGGTAAAGAAGCGTGTCGCCCAGAGTAACTTGGGCGTTTCTGATGTCGTGAATGTAAAGGTTCATCTTTGCCAGGGCAAGCGTTTTGTGGTTTGCTTCTTGGCCAAAAAGGAACAGTTTATCAGCCTCGATTTTACCCTGCTCATTTTCTACGTGTTGATAGGCGCTTATGAGCATCCCACCTGAGCCACATGCCGGGTCATAAACGCTTTCACCGGACTTTGGGTCAAGAATTTCTACGATGAGCTTGATGACTTCCCTTGCCGTGTAAACCTCACCTTCCTTGGCTTTCTGCGGCGCGAAGTAGCTTAAAATCCACTCATAGGCATCGCCAAGAATATCAGGGGGCACATGATGAAGAGCCCTGGCGCTGAAAAGCTCGGCAAGTTGTCTCAATATCTCAGCGTTCTCTCTATTGGTTGTAAATTGAACGAAATCGACGTTTTCAAAAACATCCCTAAGTTCCGGGTTTCTCTCGGCCAGAGCTTTCATGGCCATTGAGAAATTCTCAGGAAGTCTGGCCGGTTCTTTTCTTATGTTTTCCCAGAGGAATTCATCGGGAATGTCAAAATCGTGGTAGATCGAGTTTTTAGCTTCCCCTTTAGCTTCTTCTTCGGTAAGCCCGTCTTCAAGCGCTTCTTTGAATGCTTGCTCAAATTCCAACTCCCACTTGTCGCTTATTCGCTTATAAAAAAGGAGGACAAGGATGAAAGTGTAATCAACCCTTGTTCTTATCAAGTCAGCTGCTTTTTTTAAGAGCCCTTCGAGGTCGCCCCTGGTGAGTTCATTTGTTTTAATTGATAGGGTCTCGGTTATAAATTCTTCTTTCCCTTTGAGTTTATAAATTCTCTTTCGGGCATCGGTGGGGTCAAAACTTACCTTAAGCCATCCCCTTTTTCGAAGCTCTGAGAGAATTACGTTTACCTGATCCTCGCTTTCTTCAATCTTTTCTTTTAAAATATTTACAGCGTCTTCGAACTTAAAATCGGAGGTTTTGAAGGCTCCCCACAAAATTTCGTATCTTCTGTCAAGCCATTTTGGTATCATAGTATAAATCTCCTTGTTGTTATTAGATAAGTTATTTACTCCTACACTTAGGTATTTTCGTACTCCATCCGACTTCTGTCAATACCCTGGAAAAAATTTTTGCTTTTTCAGTATTAAAAACTATCTTTCGGCTTAAACAACAAAAATTCAACAAAATGTGGTTTTGTCCCTCTTTATTAGTTGACAGTTGGGAGTTGTTAGCATAATTAGCTTCCAGTGAAAAAAGAAATGCCACATCATTTTTAGGCGCCTGCCTGTCGGCAGACAGGGAAAAATAGACTGTTTCATAAATCAGTCAGAAGTCAGAAGTCAATAGTCATTAGAGTTTTATTTTTATCTTTTTATCTCCAGTGTGGGTCGGGTAGGCAGCGACATATGAGCACGGCGTTAAATGAAGGAGGTTCGAACAGCTGCGGCAAATTGCGTGTCCAAAGGACAGTAGCAATTTCGCACTGAGAGAACCGACTGAGTAGGCGCGCGCAATCCGGAGTTGTTATCCGACCCATAAAAAAGAAATCTTGGACGAGCGAGAAAATGAAGAAAATAATATGTGAAAAAAATATCAATCCGTCACGATGGGCCTATTTTGGGCCTACTGTGGGCCTACTGGAGAATTTCAAAACAAATAGGGCTTTTGCTCTTCGCAAAAGCCCTATTCAGATTGGTAGCGGGGACTGGATTTGAACCAGTGACCTTCGGGTTATGCATACCACCACAGTTTTCACTGCCCCAACTTATGTTAGGGTTTGTGGTCTGGACTTTCTCTTCACCCTCGGCTGTTACCGTTAGGGTGCCTGCCATTAAGTCTCTACACCTTCTCTAGCACACATGCTCGCTAGAGCTTGGCTCGGGGTTACCCCACCAACGGCTTCCCCGAATTTGACAGGCAATCACACAAAAGTTTCCTTTCGTGCAGCCCACTGCAAGATTAGTTCCCAAGCTTCGCGAAAGTCGGCGGAAGTAGGTTTTCGCTGCCGCTTGTCAGCTACGACGAAATGAATTTCGCTACCGTAGCCGATGAACACATCCACTGGGATGACATAGAACAGATCCAAGTCCGCCAGATAAACCAGAGCAAAATCGAAGTCTGAGGGTTTGTATGCCTCCCGAACCATTAAACGGCGGTTCGTCTTTGTGCGGCGATTATCTACAACATAATTCCCTCTTGACTTGTCAAACCAGGCAGACTTGACTTGGACCTTGGCAAAAGCCCCTTCCACATCGAAGACTAAATCATATGGCTTTCTGTCTCCAATAGGTTTGAGGACTCCCCAACCATGCTTTAGGGCTTTAAGTACAGCTGCTTGTTCTGCTATGTCTCCCTTTAGCTTTGTGTCCACGCTAATCTCGCATCTCGAGCCCGACGAGCTACCAGACTGCTCCACCCCGCGTCGTGTAAACCATATTCCGTTTCCACATGATCCTTCGGGCCATCGACCTCCCCGCCAACGGCGGGGCACCCGCATCGCCTAATCTCTTATAACCCTCGAACTCAAAAGGCTGCTCTTCGAGCCAGCCAAGAAAAATGATAACATAAATCGCAGACCATTGCAAAGCCATCAATCTCCCTTTACATACCCAACAATTTAAAGGAATTTCCCTGTCAAAAATTGAAGAATTTAATCGGAGGAAACTTCGCAAAAGAGTGAGAGATTTAATTAACCTTGGTTTAAACCGCGCGAATATTCTGGGGGTAACCTACGCCGACGTCCGGCTCGTGCGCACGATGGCCGAGTCTATCAGTCTCAAAAATGGGCGGGTGGAGGAGATCTCCTCGGCATCCGATTTCGGTTTCGGGGTTCGCGTCCTCGCCAACGGCGCCTGGGGCTTCGCCAGCAGTTTCCGATTGGACAAAAAAGAGGTGGAGGACACAACAGCCCTCGCCGTACAGATCGCCAGGGCGAGCGCTCTCGCCAAAACAAAGGATGTTTTCCTGGCACCGGTGGAACAGGTTCAAGCAAGCTATCAAACGCCCTTCTCCATCGATCCCTTCAAAGTCTCCCTAGAAGAAAGGTTGGATCTATTGGCCAAAGCCGAGGGAATCTTGAGACGCAACAAGGGGGTCAAAATCTCCCAGGCCTCCATGAACATCTTCCGCCGAAATCAGATCTTTGCCAGCAGTGAGGGCTCCTATATAGAACAGGAGATCACCCACTGCGGGGCGGGCATAGCCGCCACGGCCATCAAAGAGGAGGATATCCAGGTGAGATCCTTCCCCAACTCCCACGGTGGACAGTTCGGTGCCGGAGGATACGAACTCATTGAATCCCTGAAGCTGGCGGAAAATGCGGAGAGAATCGCCGAGGAAGCCGTGGCCCTTCTCTCGAGCAAGGAGTGCCCGAGTACCACGACCACGATCGTCCTGGACAGCAGTCAGGCCGCCCTTCAGGTGCACGAATCTCTGGGGCACCCGGCCGAGCTGGACAGGGTCATGGGAACGGAGATAAGCCTGGCGGGAGGAAGCTTTCTCACCCCAGATAAACTAAATAACTTCAAATACGGCTCAGAGATCGTCAATATCGCCGCCGACGCCACCATCCAGGGGGGACTGGGAACCTCTGGTTACGACGACGAAGGAGTGCCCGCTCAACGAATGGAACTGGTCAAAGGTGGGATATTTGTGGGTTATCTCACCTCGCGGGAGACCGCTCCCCTCCTGAACCAGAGGAGCAACGGATGCATGCGCGCCGATGGTTGGAATAGGATCCCCCTCATTCGCATGACCAACATCAATCTGGAACCGGGGGAACCGACGCTGGAGGAGATGATCTCCGATACCGACGAGGGAATCTACATGGAGACCAACAAGAGCTGGAGCATAGACGATAAGAGGCTCAACTTCCAATTCGCCACGGAGATGGCCCGGGAGATAAAGAGGGGGAAGCTAGGGGCGCTGATCAAAAACGCCAATTACACGGGGTTGACGCCGACCTTCTGGGGCTCCTGCGATGCCATCGCCGACGAAGATCACTGGCGGATGTGGGGCATTCCCAACTGCGGTAAGGGCGAGCCAGTGCAAATAGCCCACGTGGGACACAGCGCTTCCCCGGCAAGGTTCAGAAATGTCAGGGTAGGGGTGAGAAAATGATCGGTGAGGGAGAAATACTAGCCACGGTCGAAAAGGTCGTGGACTGGTCACCGGCCGATCAAACCGAGGCTCTTCTCTTCGTTTCGGATTCGGCACTCACCCGCTTCGCCAACTCAGCCATCCACCAGAACGTCGCCGAAAGGGGCATCAAGCTCTCCATCCGCATCGTAGTGGGAAAGAAGATCGGCGGAGCCAGCACAAACGACATCGGTGATGAGTCCATAAAGGACACTCTCTCGACGGCGGTAGCCGTAGCCAAGAACAGCACGGAAGATCCCGATTTCCGATCCCTGCCGGAGAAAATGCCGCTAACCGAGCTGGATTCGTTTATCCCCGCAACGGCCGGCTATTCGCCGGAGGACAGAGCCAGAGCTGTTCTTAAAATGATCGAGGCCGCCTCCGCCAAGGGCCTGACGACCGCCGGTTCACACAGCATCGGTGTTTCCGCCGTGGGCATCGCCAATTCCCTGGGCGTCCGGGCGGTGAGCAAGCTAACCCTGGCGAACTTGAGTACCATCGCCATGTCCAAGAACAGCTCGGGTTACGCTGGATTCTTTTCTAAGGGTGTGCGGGAAATCGATCTAGAATTGGTGGCGAAGATCGCCACGGATAAGGCCTTAAAGAGTCAAAATCCAGTCGGCCTCGAGCCGGGCGTCTACACCGTTATCTTAGAAGCGGACGCCGTGGCTGATATGCTCTCTACCCTGGCCTTCATGGGGCTGGGGGCACTCTCCGTGCAGGAGGGAAGGAGCTTCATGTGCGGGAAGATCGGTCAGGGGATCGTCGGCGAGAACATCACCATCTTAGACGACGCCTTAAGCCCGGAGACCATCGGGCTTCCCTTCGA
>DNCG01000089.1 GCA_003491635.1 Actinomycetota bacterium | reverse complement strand
CCGGGACGAAGTCTCCGGCCTGGTGGGATCCCCGCCGCAGGTGGGGCAGAAGGCGAAAAAATCATGAGTGCCCACGAGAAACTTGGCCGCTTCCCGCATCGCTTTCAGATCCAGCCGACGCGCCACAAAATGAGAGTATCTATCCAAGAAAGGCGAGGGATGAGAACGATTGAGGATGAAATACTCGTACTCCCTGGAGGTGGCACTCCTCCGGGCACAGAAGGAGGAATCAACGATCTCTATTCTCTTCACGGCTATATCTTTGGGAGACAAACAGTTCAGAGACCACTGAAGCCGATCTGCCTCAAAGGAGGCACCCGTTTTGAAGCTAACCACCTGATGAAGGGCGTGAACTCCGGCATCTGTCCTTCCCGCTCCCACCACTTTGATCTCCTCTCGAAGGATGATCGAAAGGGCCTTTTCCAGCTCGCCTTGGATGGTCGGCCGACTCGGTTGCCTCTGGAAACCGGCATAATTTGTGCCATCATATTCCACGATCATCTTGACGCCATACATATCGGCCTTCCCCGCCATCTCTTTCTCCTCTAAAATCGCCCGTTCAGGATGAACCCTTCAGGGTAAACCAACCAGAATCGCCAGCACCAGGAGCACGACCGTCGCCAATCCCATCAGCCAATCCTTGCCCTCCATCCGCAGAGCCCGCATTCTGGTCCTTCCTTCCCCTCCCCGATAACACCGTGACTCCATGGCCAGAGCCAGTTCATCGGCTCTACGAAAGACACTAACGAAGAGGGGGACGAGTAAAGGCACGAGACTCCTGGCTCTCCTGAAAATGTTGCCCGATTCAAAGTCGGCTCCTCGGGCCATTTGGGCCTTCATTATCTTCTCCGTCTCAACTAGAAGCGTGGGTATGAACCTCAAGGCGATGGTCATCATCATCGCCAGTTCATGAGCGGGCACTTTGAATCTTCTGAAGGGGGAGAGAAGATACTCTATGCCATCGGTCAGCTCGATGGGAGTGGTGGTGAAGGTAAGAAGTGACGTTCCAGAGACGAGCAGAACGAGCCTGGCACAAAAAAACAGGCCATTCTGGAGACCCTCCTGGGTGATCCTGAGCGGTCCCAGTAACAATATAACCAGACCGGGGGTGAACAACAGGTGCATCACCAGAGTAAAGAGAAGAACGTAGCGAAGGGGCTTCAGCCCCCTGAGAATCCAGCTCCAGGGAAGCTGCCCCACATAAACCACCAGACAAAGAAGAAGACCCAACCCCGCAAAGCCGGTGAAGCTCCTGACCATAAATATGGCCACCATGAGCAGCATGGTGAGACAGATTTTCACTCGCGGATCGAGCCGATGGATTGGCGACTCGGCAGGAAAGTACTGTCCCACGGTCACCCTTAGCGCTCTCATCTCACCATCTCCTCGAACATGTCCACAATGACATCGGCCGCCTGCTCCACCTCAAACAAACTGGAGGGAACCTTCATGCCCCTATCGATGAGGGACATAAAAAGAGAAGTCACGTGGGGAACACCCAATCCTATCTCCCTTAGTTTCTGCGCTTGAGAGAAGATTCGCCTTGGCTCATCATCGAAAAGGATGCGTCCCTCGTTGAGAACGATCAGCCTATCGGCCAGATGAGCCACCTCATCCATATCGTGGGAAACCAAAACTATGGTCAGAGATTCAGTATGATGGAGATGCTCAAGACGGGATAAGATTTCTTCGCGCCCCTGGGAGTCCAGGCCAGAGGTAGGTTCATCCAAAATCAGCATCTTGGGCTCCATCGCCAGGACGCCGGCGATGGCCACACGCCTCATCTCACCCCCACTGAGGGAAAAGGGAGAACGGTTCTTGAAAGAATCGTAATCGAGGCCCACGAACTCCAGCGACTTTTTCACTCTCACCTCGATCTCTTCCTCGGAACATCCTAGATTGCGAGGCCCAAAGGCAACATCGCCAAAGACGCTCTCTTCGAAAAGTTGATTTTCAGGAAATTGAAAGACCAGGCCCATCTTCTGCCTGGTCTCGGCGGGCTTGATCTCAACACCCACCTCCTTGTCCTCCACAAAAACCTTTCCCCGGGTGGGGATCAGTAGCCCATTGAAGTGTTGAATTAGGGTTGATTTTCCCGAACCCGTGGGCCCGATTAGACCAACAAACTCGCCCTCCTGAATGGAAACATTTATATCTCTCAGGGCTGTCTGTGCTAGGGGAGTCCCCTCCATATAGGTGAAGCTGACGTCCTCTAACTCAAGGAGCATAAGGTTCTCACCATCTCTTCCACATCGAGAATATCCCTGGGAACTTTCAATCCCCTTTTGGCCAGACGGTGTGCCAGGATCGTCATGGGAGGAGGGGTGATCCCCAGAGACTTTACCCTCTCCACATCGCCTAAGACAGCTCGAGGAGCACCATCCAGAGCCACCCTTCCCTTATCCATCACAATAACTCGCTCGGCGTAAATGGCCTCCTCGACGAAGTGAGTGATGTGAACCACGGTAGCCCCCTCCTTGACATTCAAATTCCGGAGGGTTTCCATGACTTCCCTCCTCCCCCTGGGATCAAGCTGGGAGGTGGGTTCATCGAGAACCAGGTATTTCGACTTCATCGCCAGGATGCCGGCGATGGCCACTCTCTGCTTCTGTCCTCCCGAAAGGAGGTGCGGTTCATACCTGGCATACTCTGACATATGAACGGCGGCCAACGCCTCGTCCACCCTTTTTCGAATCTCAACAGGGGGAGCACCCAGATTCTCGGGGCCGAAGGCGACATCCTCCTCCACCACGGTTGCCACTATCTGGTTGTCGGGGTTTTGGAAGACCATCCCCACAAGTTGTCTTATTTTCCAGAGATCCTGGGGGTCTTTTGTCGAGAGCCCATCCACATTAACCTCGCCCTCGGTGGGGAGGAGAAGCCCGTTGAAGTGCCTGGCCAGAGTGGATTTCCCCGAACCATTGCGACCGAGAACTACTATAAACTCGCCCTCTTTGACGGCCAGATTGATATCGTTCAGGGCGAGAATTTCATCCTCCCGCCCCGGATTGTAGACAAAACTTAAGCCCGTTATCTCGATCATTTTCCACCTAAAGATAAGGCAAAAGCATTGAGCTTTTGCCTTAGATTAACATATTCCAATGACGATCAACCACCCGGCCCTGCCTGCCGGCAGGCGACGGGGGGGTGATTGCTTTATACCAACTCTATGAAAACCGTGGGAGCGGCATCCCCTTGCCGGTGACCGATCTTCAAAATTCGGGTGAAGCCACCCCCTCTATCCTTGAAGCGAGGAGCTATCTCCGAAAAAATCTTGTGGACAAGCTTTCTGTCCTCGATCATGGAAAGCACTCGACGTCGAGAATGAACATCCCCCTTCTTCGCCAATGTCACAACCTCATCAATTAGGAGGCGAACCTCCTTGGCCCGCGCTTCGGTCGTTTTAATCCGTCCATGCTCAAAAACCTGGGCAGCCAAACCTCGCAGGATTGCCTTCCCATGCTCAGCATCGCTACCGATTTTTCTTCCCTTCTTGAGATGCCTCATCTTCCCTACTCACTTTGTTTCAACGATAAATCGAGTGCAGAAAGCTTCTCTTTGACCTCTTCAATCGATTTCGTTCCAAAGTTCCTGATGTTGAGCAAATCGGCCTCGGTGTTATTTATCAGATGTTGTATGGTATTTATCCCCTGCCTTTTCAGGCAGTTGTAGGAGCGCACCGAAAAATCCATGTCCTCGATGGGTAAATCGAGACTCTTATCTTTCCGAAGTTCATCAGGGACGAACACAACTTCCTCGGCTTTATCCGGAGACTGTTCCATGAACAAAACCATATGATCATTGACAATTTTAGCGGCCAAACTCACCGCCTCCGCAGGGTCTATACCCCCGTTGGTCTCCACCTCCAAAACCAGTCTATCGTAATCCGTCCTCTGACCAACCCGGGCACTCTCAACGATGTAGGAGACCCGCCTTATGGGACTGAAAAGGGAGTCCATGGGAATGGTCCCTATGGGAGCGGAGGGCTTCTTATTGCGCTCCGCTGGAACATATCCTCTGCCCTTCTCCACGACCATCTCCATCTCTATCTTGCCTTCTTTATTGACGGTGGCGATGTGGAGATTGGGATTGACCACCTCAACCTCGCTGGGAAGAGTAATGTCCTTCGCCTTAATCTCCTTGGGACCTTTTGCCTCGATTCTTATGGTCGCCGACTCACCGTTTTGGAGCCTTAAGACCAGCTCCTTCAAATTCAAAATGATATCGGCTACATCTTCTTTTACCCCCGGTATCGTCGAGAATTCATGGGCCACTCCCTCAATCTTTATCGAGGTTATCGCCGCCCCGGGAAGAGAAGAGAGTAGCACTCTCCGAAGCATATTCCCCAGAGTATACCCAAAACCTCTCTCGAGAGGCTCCACGCTAAACTTAGCCGAAAAATCGGATACTTTCTCCATAGAGATGCGAGGTTTTAAAATTTCCAACATAGATGTGCCTCCTTAACATAACAAAGCAGGGGTGAGAAATGGGCGATTCCTCTTCAGCTCACTACTTGGAGTAAAGTTCGACGATGAGTTTCTCTTGAATCGGAACTTCTATTTGTTCCCTACGTGGTACCTCCGCTACTTTACCGGTGAAATTCTTGTAATCCACCTCAAGCCAGACAGGTACCTGGGCCTTCGAGGAGGACTCGGCGCTTTCCTTGATGCGGGGCACATTCTGGCCCTGGGGACTCAAGGTAATAATATCCCCGGGCTCAACCCGATAAGATGGGATGTTGACAACCCGACCATTGACCATAAAGTGCCCGTGTTTGACAAATTGACGAGCCTCGCTCCTGGAAAAGGCGAAACCCAAACGGTAAACGGCGTTGTCCAACCGGAGCTCTAAAAGCCTCAGAAGATTCTCCCCGGTAATGCCCTTCTGTCTCGCCGCCAAGCTGTAATAACCCTTGAACTGCTTTTCCAGCAGCCCGTAGAGTCGCTTGGCCTTTTGCTTCTCTCTCAACTGCTTACTGTAGTCCGATTCTTTGGCGTACTTTTTGCCCTTCTCACCAGGAGAATAGGGGTGCCTCTCCATGGCGCATTTATCCGTTAGGCACCTCTCTCCCTTGAGAAATAACTTTTCACCCTCTCTTCGACAAAGCTTGCAACGAGGACCTACATATCTTGCCATAACCAGCCTGCTCCTAAACTCTCCTTCTCTTCCGTGGACGACAACCATTGTGGGGCACTGGAGTAACATCGGTGATGCTGCATACCTCCAAACCGGCAGCCTGGAGTGATCTGATAGCAGCTTCTCGACCAGCACCCGGTCCCTTCACAAAAACCTCGATCTTTTTCATACCATGTTCGCGAGCTTTCTTGGCCGCCGACTCCGCCGCCAACTGGGCAGCAAAGGGTGTGCTCTTTCTGGACCCTTTAAACCCCATCGTACCGGCACTTTCCCAGACAACCGCATTGCCTTCAAGATCAGTGATGGTAATAACCGTATTGTTGAAGGTGGACTTTATGTGTGCGGCACCACGAGCGATATTCTTGCGCTCCTTGCGCCTCACCTTAGACCCTGCCATTTTCTTCCTTACCAATTCAGCCTCCTTTACGCCCTTCGCTTAACGCCAATTGCCTTCCGGGGACCCTTACGCGTACGAGCATTGGTATGGGTTCTCTGTCCTCTGACAGGAAGACCCCTTCTATGACGCAACCCGCGATAGCAGCCGATTTCCATCAGACGCTTTACATTCTGAGAAACCTCCCTCCGGAGATCCCCCTCCACCTTAAGATTCTTATCAATGAAGGCACGGAGTCTCACCACCTCTTCCTCGGTGAGATCACGAACTCGCGCATCCGGGTCCACCTTCGCTGCGGTCAAAATCCGCTTCGCACTAGAAGCCCCAACGCCATATATATAGGTCAAAGCGACTTCCACTCTTTTTTCTCGCGGAAGGTCAATTCCTGCAATTCGTGTCAATTAACCTACCCCCTAATCAAATCGGGGAACATCTCCCACCTACTACCCCTGCCTCTGCTTATGCCTGGGGTTATCACAAATTACTATGACCTTTCCTTTGCGCCTTATTATCTTGCATTTCTCACATATCTTCTTAACAGACGGTTTAACCTTCATCACAATCAACCCATTGTTCGTAGCTCATCACCGATGAGCAATTTTAGGAACTGTAGCCCATCGACGGTTTTCATTTAAACCTGTAAACGATCCTTCCCCTGGTAAGATCGTAAGGAGAAAGCTCTAAAGCAACCCTGTCGCCCGGCAAAATCCGTATATAGTGCATGCGCATCTTCCCCGAAATATGTGCGAGGACGACATGACCATTGTCCAACTCCACTCGAAACATGGCGTTGGGCAAAGTTTCAATCACTTTCCCCTCAACCTCAATTGCTTCTTCCTTCTTGGTCACAGTCCTCACCCATGAGCCCTCTCAAGTCACAAGGGAGTATTATACCAAAAACAAACGGGCTCGTCTACAAGGACGTTAAGATCAATGGGCCTTCCCGGGTGATGGCTACGGTATGCTCAAAATGGGCGGATAGACTCTCGTCTAAAGTCACAACCCCCCACTTATCCGGCAAAACTTTTACCTCATGACCCCCGATATTTATCATGGGTTCGAGGGCGAAGGTCATCCCCTCCTCCAACCGAGGACCTCTACCTGGCTCACCATGGTTGGGAATCTGAGGATCCTCATGCATGGACAGACCAATGCCATGGCCCACAAACTCTCGAACAACAGAGTAGCCGGCCTCCTCCGCCGTCCGCTGAATGGCATGGGAGATATCCGAAAGATGGTTACCCACCTGGCACATATTTATTCCCTTTTCAAGAGCCCCCTTTGTGACCTCAATCAAACGCTTTGCATCCGGTGAAACGTCCCCCACGGGAAACGTGGCCGCTGCATCAGCGTAACAACCTCGATGCTCCACTCCCACATCCACGCTCACGATATCGCCCAATTTAAAACTCCGTGAGCCGGGGATTCCATGAACAACCCCCTCGTTAATGGAGATGCACACGGAGGCCGGAAAACCACGATAACCTTTAAAAGCCGGCCGCCCACCACGTTTTTTTATATACCCTTCCGCCATCCGATCCAACTCAATTGTGCTCAGACCGGGTTTAATAGCCTCCTCGATCAACCTGAGGGTTTCGGCCACAATGCAGCCCGCCTCACGGATCAGCCGTATTTCATCCGGGGATTTGCGTATTATCATCCCCTGATACCCTCGAGTGTTTCTTGAACATGCTCAAAAACATCCGCCGCAGATTTTTCTCCTCGAACGTTTCTCAACAGCCCTTTCCTCTTATAGAAATCGATGAGCGGCGCGGTCTGCTCTTTGTAAACCTCCAGCCTTCTCCTCACAGTCTCCTCGGTATCATCCGCTCGCTGATAAAGATCGCCACCGCATACTTCGCAAACCCCCTCATCTCTTGGGGGATCAAAGAGGAGATGAAATATTCTTCCACACTTTCCGCAGATTCGTCGACCGGTAAGTCGGCGAATGATTTCCTCGTCTTCGACCTCTATGTTCAGGACCACATCCAGACTCCCGCCCATCTCCTTCAAAGACTCCTCGAGGGACTCGGCCTGGGCTACGGTTCTGGGGAATCCGTCCAGAATGAATCCCCGCTCGCAATCCTCCTCCCGCAGGCATTCTTCCACAACACCGATTATTATCTCATCCGGAACCAGTTCACCCCGGTCCATATATCCCTTGGCCTTCAACCCCAAACTCGTCCCGTCGGTCACGGCCTGGCGAAGGATATCACCCGTCGAGATGTGAGGAGTTCCGTATCTTCCCGAAATCATGGCGGCTTGAGTTCCCTTGCCGGAACCCGGTGCTCCCAAAAGCACGATGTTCACTCGCTCATCCCCTCAGGGG
>DNCG01000130.1 GCA_003491635.1 Actinomycetota bacterium | reverse complement strand
GAGAAGGGAGAACTCACCATCGAAGCCGCGACTGGTTTGAGCGAGGAAGCCATCAAACAAACTCATCTCAAGTTCGGGGAGGGGATAGCTGGCTGGGTTGCTGAGAAGGGAGAACCCCTGCTCATCTCGGACATCTCCAAGGATTCGAGGTTTAAGGATCTGAAGAGGAGAGAGGACATCTGCGCCGCCCTGTGTGTTCCCTTGAAAATCAAGGGCAAGGTGATCGGCGTCCTCAATGTGGGCGCCGTCTGCCCCCACATGTTCACCAAGGACGACTTGAGGATAGTTTCCAGCGTGGCCGGCCAGGCCGCTATCGCCATCCACAACGCCCGGTTGTTTACCCAGTTAGAGGAGTTATATCTGGCGACCGTGAAGGCCTTTGTGGCCGCTATCGAGGCCAAGGATCCATATACCCGCGGTCACTCTGAGAGGGTTACCACCTTCTCCTTGGCCATGGCCGAAGAGCTTGGTCTCTCAGGCAAGGATATGGAGAACATCCGCACGGCCGCCCTCCTGCACGATGTGGGGAAGATAGGGATAAAGGAAGAAATTCTGAACAAGACCACCAGTCTGTCCAGGGAGGAATACGGGGTGGTCAAGATGCATCCCCTGATCGCCACCAAGATAGTGGAGCAGATTCCGCTTTTGGCCGATGTGATTCCCATCATCGCCCACCACCACGAGCGCTACGATGGGAATGGTTATCTGGATGGGTTGAAGGGGGAGGAAATTCCCTTGGGGGCCAGGATATTGGCGGTCGCCGATGCCTTTGATGCCATGATCTCGGAGAGGCCCTATCGCTCCGCCTTGAGCTTCGCCGAGGCCATTGGGGAGTTGAGGAGGAATGCCGGTTCCCAGTTTGATCCCCGGATCGCGGACGCTTTTTGTGAGGTTCTGGAGAAACCTCAGTTTCAAGAGAAACTCAAGAAAGCATTCAAGGAAGCTGGTTTGACAGTTGAGTCATCCAAGAGCACAAGGAGGCGTTCTGCGCGGGAGAGAAAGATAAATTAGACCCAGTCCTCTTTTTCATTGATCTTACCCAGTTTCCCGAAGTCGATGCTTTTCCCTTTAGTTTTTAGTCTCAAGCATCTCCTCACCGGTACACCCTTGAGGCAGAAGAAACCACTGGCGCTCAAGAACTCGCAATTTATCTCCCTGCACATTTTACGGCCCCTTTTGGCTTCCTCGCTCATTTCCTCTCCTTAAAAACTAGCCCTTCCAACCCGCTTTGGTTGCCGGTTGAAAGGGCCAGTTGGATCTTTCACCCCCCGGCAACCCGGCTACCTTATCCACCTTGCCCCTCTCCCCCGCCTTCGGCGGGGGGCTTTTTGGTGACCTTAGGCCCGCGGCTTTGCGTCCCCCGATTTCTCGGGGTTTGCCTTTATCAGGGGTCTTCATCTTTATTATCGACAAAAAATACGGAAACTTTAATGGTCGTCCAATATTTGCAGGATGGGTTGTGGGGATGTAGAATCTCAGTAGTCGATGTGAGAGGAGGGCGGAAGGTTTGTGTACACATGGGGTTAACTATTCTCAGCTGAAGGTATCCATCCATCAGTTAATTGAACAGGGGAAACTCTACGAAAGAAGCCTGGAACAGTGGGAGCACGTGACCGAGCCCCTCGGTTCGGAGCTTCTTTCCGAGGAACTCAAGAAAGCACAGAAGGGCATCGCTGAAGCGGTCTCTTCCTTGGAGGACATCTTGGGTGAAGTGAACAGGCTTTCCAGGGAAGAATCGGTGACCATTTCTTCGGAGTGAGGAGTCTTTGACCCATTTCCCGCCTCGATCGAGATTGGAAAGATGCCGCAGTCGTCGGCAGGGCAGAAGGCGCTTGATCCTCTTCGCTGCCCTATGCTTGTTGGTCCTGTTCGGCCTGATGGCTTTTCAAGCCCTCGCTTTTTCTCAAACCAGGGTCCCCCGGTGCACGGAAAAGGATATTGAAGAGGCAAAGTCCCTCGCCTCCTCCGCGAAGCTTAAGATTTCTATTGCAAAAGAGGTTTTCAGCGAGACTCATCCCGAGGGAACAGTAGTCTCCCAGGAACCGGCCGGAGGAAGCAGGGTCAGGAAGGGCAGCCTCGTAAAGGTCGTTGTGAGCAAGGGCCCCAGGCCCATAAAAGTCGAGCCAGTTGCTCTGGAGGCGGGGAAGGATATGTCCCCCGAGACTGTCTCGGAGACCACATCGACCCCGGAGGAGCGGCCCTCGACGCCCGTTTTATCCACTCCCGTGGCTCCACCACCTTCAACCGATTCCACATCTACAGGAACTTCCGTCACCACCCCACCAACGGCGGGGGGAAAGGTGGTCTGCATTGACCCCGGCCATCAGGCCAGGGCCAATTTGGGGCGCGAGCCCATCGGGCCGGGCTCCTCTCAAACCAAGGAGAAATGCCGAGGGGGGGCCACGGGTGTATCCTCGGGCACCCCGGAGTATAAACTGACCCTCGAAATTGGGTTGAAATTAAGGGCTTTGCTGGAGAAAAAAGGTATCACCGTGGTTATGACCAGAGAGACAAACGATGTCGATATAAGCAACATCGAGCGGGCAGAGATCGCTAACGAGGCCGGCGCTCACCTTTTCGTCCGCATTCACCACAACGGAAGCTCGAATCTCTCCCTTGGTGGCGCGTGCACCCTCTATCCCGCCGATGGTTCCTGGACGGCTCCCATTTATGCGAGCAGTCGCCGGGCCGCTCAATTGATCCAGAGAGAGCTGGTCAAATCGACTGGCCTGAAGAATAACAGTATATTCGCCAGGAGCGATATCACCGGTTTCAACTGGTCGAAGGTACCGGCCGTTCTAACGGAGATAGGTTTCCTGAGCAATCCGGAGGAGGACAGGTTGCTGAACACCGGTGAATTTCAAGACAAAGCCGCACAAGGATTGTTCAATGGGATCGTCGAATATCTTAACGAAACTTAAAGAAGAGGTGATGGTATGAGTAAGATCAAGATTTGGCTAAAGGCCATCCGGGCGCCATTTTTCCAGGCGGCGGCGATTCCGGCCACGGTGGGAGCGGTGGTTGCCTGGCGTGAGGGGGTGTTTCATCTCGGCCTATTCCTCCTCACACTCGTGGGGGTGGTATGCATAAATGGTGGTACCAATCTGGTCAACGACTATTACGACCACCTGAGTCGGGATGACGATATCACTAAGAACATCACGCCGTTCTCCGGGGGCAGCAGGGTCATCCAGGAGGGACTTCTTTCGGCTCGAGAGGTCTACGCTGGTGCTCTTCCCTTCTTCGCTGTGGCCTTGCTGATCGGGTTTTATCTCGGTTTGACCAGGGGTGTGCCCGTCTTGATACTGGGGGCACTCGGTCTCTTCGTCGGTTATTTCTACACCGCCAGTCCCCTAAAGCTGGGTTACCGTGGTGTGGGGGAGCTGCTGGTGGGGGTGACCCTGGGCCCACTGGCGGTCTTGGGCTCGTACTACGTGCAGGCTCAGCGTTTCAGCCTCGGAAGCTTTTGGGCTTCCTTGCCCATCGGCTTGCTGGTGGCGGGCATACTTTACATCAATGAATTTCCCGATTACGAACCGGATAAGGCCGTGGGCAAGAATCATCTGATAGTCAGGTTGGGGCCAGAGAGGGCCGTCGGTGGGTATTACGTTATCCTGGCCCTCACTTATCTTACGATAATCGTGGGGGCGTTGTGGGGGATTATGCCCATGCTTGCCTTGATAGCTCTGGTGACCACCCCCATAGCGGTGAAGGCCGCTGGTGTGGCTAGAGTCCACCATTCGGAGCCCCAGAAACTCATCCCGGCGATGGCGTCAACGATCGTTCTCCACTTGAGCGTTGGGTTGTTGATTTGCCTGGGTTACATCCTCGATAAGCTGCTTTGATGCTTGTGAGTTCATTTGACAACTCCCTTTGAGACGAAATATACTGCAATCGAAGTGGCCCTTGAAGGGTCACTTTTTATCTAACCGGAGATGACCGAGCGTGAGGGGAAAAGTCCTGGCGACGATTCAAAAGTACTCGATGCTTGCCCCCGGAGACAGGGTCTTGGTGGCTGTCTCAGGGGGACCGGACTCCGTGGCCTTGCTTCATGTACTACTTGACCTCCGTGAAGCCCTGGGTCTCGAACTCCACGTCTTTCACCTCAATCATATGATGCGGGGGAAGGCCTCGGAGCGAGATGCTCTCTTCGTGAAAAAGCTAGCCGATGAGCTCGGTTTGCCCTGCACGATCCGCTCCTTCGATGTTCCCGCCTATATCGAGGAGAGGGGTCTTTCCCCCCAGGAGGGAGCCCGTGAGGTGAGATACATGCTCCTTGACGAGGTCGCCGAGGAGGTGGGGGCGAGCAAGATTGCCCTCGGTCATCAGGCCGATGATCAGGTGGAGACATTCATCATGCGGATTTTGAGGGGAGCCGGAATGGAGGGTTTGGGAGGGATCCCCCCGGCCCGGGGCAAATACATTCGTCCCCTCATCGAAGTGGGCAGAGAGGAGATCGAGGCCTACTGTCGGGGAAAAGGGATAGAGTTTCGGGTGGACGCCTCCAATCTAAACCTCTCTTATCTGCGTAACAGGGTTCGTCACCGACTCATACCCGCCTTTCAAGAGTACAGCCCCGCGTTTAAGGAAAATGTTCTCAAGACCATAGAGGTTCTCGTGGCAGATCAGGCGTTCTTGGAGGAGGTGACCGAGGAGGAGTTCGCGAGAATAGCCGTGACCGAAGAGAAACTGGTCAAACTCGCCCGCTCCACTCTTCTTAAGATGCCCTTGGCGATTCAGAGGAGGGTCATTCGAGAGGGCATCCGCCTTGTCAAGGGTGATCTGACCGGAATTGAGTTCAAGCACATCGAGACCGTCTCGGATTACGTGGCTTCGGGGAAGGGGAAACTGCAGATCGATCTACCCCACGGTCTGGTGGTCTTCAGCGAGTACGGTACGATCATCGTCGCCCAAAAAGAGAAACTCAAAAGCCCCGCCATCGGCGGGATTCCACTGGATATTCCCGGGACGACCGAGGTGAGGGAGTTGGGGGTAAGGTTCACCGCCGATCTCGGTAGCGCGCGAGACTTTAGGCCTTCCGAGGGGAAAGAGGTGGCTTACCTCGATGCCGATGAGCTGAAGGCCCCTCTCAAGGTTCGCACCCGTTTGCCCGGGGACAGCTTCAGGCCTCTGGGGATGAAGGGCAGCAGGAAACTTCAGGATTTTTTTGTCGACGAGAAGGTTCCCAGGAGGGAGAGAGATAGGGTTCCAATCTTGGAGACGAACGGCCAGATCGTCTGGGTTGTGAGATACAGGATCGACGATAGGTTCAAGGTGACTGAGAAGACGAGGAAGGTTTTGAAGTTGAGGGTAGAGAACTTAAGAAAGGGAACAAGGTAGATTGACATATAGCTCGATATTGTGTAGTGGGTAGGAGATGCTGACTGGAGGGGGAGTGTTGTGAAAGGGGAAATCGGTGAGGTCTTGATCAGTGAGAGGAGGATCAAGAAGAGGGTTAAAGAGTTGGCGGAGGAGATCTCCCGGGATTATCGAGGAAAATCCCCGCTGTTGGTAGGGGTGCTCAGGGGAGCTATTGTTTTTTTGGCCGATTTGATGAGGGAGTTGACCGTTCCCGTGGAAATCGATTTCATGGCCATCTCCAGTTACGGTCAGGCCACGAAATCCTCTGGTGTGGTGCGTATCTTGAAAGACCTGGACGAGGACATCAGGAGCCGACATGTCCTCGTGGTGGAGGATATCGTGGATACGGGATTGACCCTCAGTTACCTCCTGAAAAGCCTGGAGGCCCGACATCCCGCAAGTCTTCAAGTGTGTGCCTTCCTCAACAAGAAGGGGAAGCAGCGGATTCCCTTGGAGATAAAGTACCTGGGTTTTGAGATTCCCGATCGATTTGTGGTCGGCTACGGTCTCGACTTTGCCCAAAAGTATCGGTATTTCCCCTGCATTTATGCGCTTAAACCAGGGATTTACCGTGAGGCTTGACCGCCGCTCGGGCAAATTGTCTCCAGCCCTCTGATTATGGTATTATTAGGCTAGTCCTTTAAGGGAGGAAAATTTTGAAGAGAGTACTCAGGAGCGCCGGCTTTTACTTTCTCCTCTTGATTCTTATCCTCTTCTTTGCTCAGAGCTATTTCACCCGCCCGGCCCAGGAGAAACTCGATTTTGGCAAGTTCGTTGCCTTTGTGGAGGGGGGTAAGGTTGGCAGCGTTACCATCTACGATAAGGATAACATCATCAAGGGAAAGTTAAAGGATGGCACGCAGTTCGAAGTCGCATATCAAGAAGGCTACGATATCTCCGCGGTTCTGCTCGAGCACAAGGTCAAAACGAGGGTCGATCCTCAGCAGGAGAAGTTGTGGTGGTCTGTTCTCGCCAATCTCTTGCCCTTCGTTTTGATCCTTGGGGTTTGGGTGTTCATGGTGCAACAGATGCAGGGGGGCGGAAGCAAGGTCATGTCCTTCGGCAAGAGTCGGCCCAGAAAGGTGACCAAGGATCAGCCCCGGGTTACCTTCAAGGATGTTGCCGGTCTCGATGAGGCCATCGAGGAACTTGAGGAGATAAAGGAGTTTCTGGCCAGGCCGGGCAAATTCCAGGCAATCGGTGCAAAAATACCCAAGGGGGTGCTCCTCTATGGACCTCCTGGTTCGGGCAAGACGTTGCTCGCCCGAGCGGTGGCCGGCGAGGCTGGGGTGCCCTTCTTTTCCATCAGCGGCTCTGAGTTCGTGGAGATGTTTGTCGGGGTCGGTGCCTCCCGAGTTAGGGATCTTTTCCAGCAGGCCAAGACCAGCGCTCCGTGCATCGTGTTCGTGGATGAGATAGATGCTGTGGGGCGACACCGCGGTGCTGGATTGGGCGGGGGTCACGATGAAAGGGAACAGACTCTTAACCAGCTATTGGCGGAGATGGATGGCTTTGACATCAAGGATAACGTGATCATCATCGCCGCGACAAACCGTCCCGATATTCTCGATCCCGCTCTTCTCAGACCGGGTAGGTTCGATCGCCAGGTCGTGGTCGACCGACCCGATCTCAGGGGACGAGTAGGGATACTCAAGGTTCACACGAGGAACAAACCCTTGGCGAAGGATGTCGATCTGGAGATACTGGCCAGGCGAACCCCCGGGTTTACCGGCGCCGATTTGGCTAATCTGGTCAACGAGGCTGCCCTTCTGGCTGCCCGTCATGGCAAGAGGCAGATAGATATGGAGGAGCTGGAGGAAGGGATCGATAGGGTCATCGCTGGACCTGAGAGAAAAACCAGGCTCATCAGCGACAAGGAGAAGGAGATAATCGCTCACCATGAGGCCGGTCATGCCCTAGTGGCTCACGTCTTGCCCAATACCAATCCCGTGCATAAGATCTCCATCATTCCCAGGGGAAGAGCGCTCGGGTATACTTTGACCCTTCCCACGGAGGATCGTTACCTGGTCACCAAGTCCGAGCTCACGGACGAGTTGGCTATGCTTCTGGGTGGACGGGTGGCCGAGGAAATGATCTTCCACGATGTGACCACCGGTGCTCAGGACGATCTGGAGAGGACCACCAAGATAGCTCGCCAGATGGTCTGCGAGTATGGGATGAGCGACAAGCTTGGTCCCTTGACCTTGGGCCAGAAACAGAAGGAGGTATTCCTCGGGCGTGATTTCGCTACTCAACCGGACTACAGCCCCGAGATCGCCTATGAAATAGACAAGGAGATCCGGCGCATCGTTGATGAGGCCTGGGATAAGGCCAGGCGGATTATCGAGAAGGAAAGAAAGAAGCTTGATGAGATCGCCAAAAATCTGGTGGAGAAGGAGACCTTGGAAAAGGGAGAGCTGGAGAAGCTCCTGGGGGCGGGCGAGGTCATCGAGCCCACACCGGAGGTTGCGGGGAGGACCAAAAAGGAGACCGTGAGACGCGAGAGATCCGGCCGAAAGGTAGAGGAGAAGACGAGGAAGATACCGGGCAAATTGCGACCCGCTGAAGGGTAAAAAAAGCCCCGCCGCTGGCGGGGCTTTTTAGTTAGACAGTGAGGGAAGGATGGATAAGGAGAAGATCAAGCGGGGCATTTGTTTGATCATCGAGGGAATTGGGGAGGATGCCGAAAGAGAAGGGTTGAGGGATACCCCCGCTCGCGTTGCCGATATGTACGAGGAGATATTCGCCAGAGTCGATGTAAACCCCCTTAACGTGATCACCGTGACCTTTGCCGAAGATCACGACGAAATGGTTCTGGTGAAAGATATACCCCTCCATTCTATCTGCGAAGATCACCTCATTCCCTTTGTGGGCAGGGCCCACGTGGCCTACATTCCGGGCGAGGACGGCAGGGTCACCGGTTTAAGCAAGCTCGCTCGAGTGGTCGATGTGGAGGCCAGGAGGCCCCAGCTTCAGGAGAGGCTCACCTCAAAGATCGCTGATGTTTTGGTCACCGCCCTTGATCCTCTGGGGGTTATGGTGGTCGTCGAAG
>DNCG01000055.1 GCA_003491635.1 Actinomycetota bacterium | reverse complement strand
GAGCTTATCGCCCCTAAACGTTGCGTTTCGTATTCGGCAGTTTTGCCACATTCAGCGAGACGAAATGTGAGCAACTTGAGCTGGACTATCATCCGGTTCGCAACAAATTGCACGAGAGGAGTTCATCCAGGCTCTCAATGACCGGACAGTCGGACTTAATGCCCCTTTTTTCGCGATCTATCAGAATGGGGGTGATACCCACACACCTTGCCCCCATAACATCAGCATAGTAGTGATCTCCCACGTGAATGGCCTCAGACGCCTCGACGCCAGCTCGCCACAGTCCCAACTCAAATATGCAAGGTTGTGGCTTTAGGCTCCCCACCGCCGCCGAGGCGATAACGAAGGAGAGGAGGGGAGAGAACCCAAGCTCCACGCATAGTGAGGGAAGTCGGGTATCCCAGTTGGAGATGATGCCCAGGATAAAGCCCCTCTCCTTAAGCTCCCGCAAAACGGGAAGGACATCGGGATAGGTTCTCCATCGCTCCGAATGCCCAAACTCATCATAGATCTCTCTGGCCATCCCGGAAGCTTCGCTCTTCCCTCCCCCGCCACCGGCGGGGTGGATGGGGTCCGCGGACAGTCCCACCTCCATCATAACTAGGGTGTACAGATCCGTCCAGAGAGAGACAGCTCGTTCTTCGCTGAGCCAGAAGGTATCATCCTCCCTGTACTTCTCCTCATAATACTCGTCGGCGCGGGAGAGCGCCTCAGCCAACCGACCCAGGGAAACGTTGTAACCATGATTCGCCAATACTTCGGCGCAAATCGCCTCCACCGAGGGATAGGGATAAAGGAGGGTATTTCCCACATCAAAGAAGACTGCCTTATATCTCACTTGGGAACAACTCCATCGCCTCCACACCTACCTGTCGGTCTTGACCCTGAAAGGTCTCCCTCGAACTGGAGTCCTCCCCCTCGGGTCTCACCTCGGAAGGTCTCACCCCGGAGAGTTCCGACCTGAGAGGGCTAGCGCCCCTACGGGGCAAAGCCGAAACGAAGTCCGACCCTGAAGGGCAGACACAGCCTGCCTGTCGGCAGACAGGACTCATTCTTTCTTTTCTCTTAATCGCTCTTCCAGCTTCCCCATTGCCTCCCTCAACTCCTTCTGGCGAATAGCAGTGGTTAAATCACCTCGGGTTTTCTCCATAATTGCTCTCGCCACATCCGTGGCTCGCCGCAAGCCCGGCGTTACGGCATCGGGATAGTCAAAAGAGACCAAAACATAGTAGATATCATCCATGGCCTTGAGCAAACTCTCCCCCTGCTCGAGGCGATCCTCTCTTATAATGTCCAAAATGTGTCTTCTCAGTTCGCCAATGGTCTCGGCGAGCCCATTAAGATAAGAAACATGACCAACCCTCAGCTCGTCGAGATCGGGCAACGGCTCACCACAGATCAAAACCAGGGTGATCATGGCCTCGGCATATTCTTTTTGTGCATCCCGAACAAACCCGGCGTGATAGATGTCTGGGTGACCGTGGAGTAAATTCTCGCACTCGTCCAGGGCCATCCTGGCCTCCGCCAGAAACTCCCCCGCACTTTTATACTCACCGCGGTGGATAGCTCGAATGGCATTGGAGGAGGCCCTGATCGCCCGGCGAGACTGGGTTAGAGCACCCTCTCTCGCCGTATCCTTGGCATCCATTTCTCGTCTAATTTTCGCGGAAATCTCTCCTAAATCCATCTCTCCCCCATCCTCCCACACGGGATATAATCAACCAACACAACCGCCCTCCATTTTAGCGCATCCCGGATAAGCAGAAAACTTTACCTCCCTAAAAAATTTCTTAAAATTTTCAAAATTCCCTTGACAAGAATTTTGGGGAATGATAGGTTAACTTTGTCCCGAGTAGCCGTTAGGCAACCTTGCTCATCAAGTACCCCCGCCTACGGCGGGGCGAAAGAGTAAGAGTCCCGAAAGTTGCTCGGGACAAGAAAAACCCCACTAACGGCGGGGTTTTTCTTTCGTCGTTCTGAAACTCGACCATTAAACCGGTGTCATTTCCTCCCAGTTCTACCTAAAACCCTATCCACCGCCACTACCAGATCTTTGGCGTTAAATGGCTTTACAATGTACCTTACGGCCCCCATCTTCAGACCCCTAAACTCCTCCGATAAATGTCCAAGAGCGGTGAGCATAATCACGGGAATGTCTTTATGCTTCGGATTCTCCTTGATTCGGGTACAGACCTCCCAACCATCCATGCCGGGCATGGAGATGTCAAGTATCACCAAATCCGGCTCCTCCTCAGACAATCTCTTGAGTGCTTCCTCCCCATCGAAGGCCCCAATGATCTCGTAACCTTCCTTCGCAAGGACGACCGAAACCAACTTAACGATACCGGGTTCGTCATCGACTACAAGTATCTTTTCCCCCATCCTAAATCTCCTTTACCGCAGCTTTAAGTCTACACGACAAATCAAATTTTCTCCAGCTTCCCCAAAAATCCTCTAATAAATTTAACTCATTGCAATGAATTTTCCATTTATGGGTGTCCCGCTGGAAGACTTGGAATTACCGGATATAATTAGATTGGTGGGATAGATGTTGGGAAGGGATAACAACTTGATCATATC
>DNCG01000023.1:2625-4245 GCA_003491635.1 Actinomycetota bacterium | reverse complement strand
GGGGTTATGGTGGTCGTCGAAGTCGAACATCTCTGCATGAGGGGGGTTCATGCACTTGGCACCCCCAGCTTGACCATGGTGACCTCAGCTGTTCGAGGAATTTTTCGCACAAATGAGGCTTCCCGTGAAGAGGTTCTCTCTCTCATCAAGGGGCGGGTAAGGGGTTTGGAGGAGTAGGTGGATGCGAATCACAATGCCCGAGTTTTGGCTCTCGCCGATATCGATGAGATAAAGCTGGCGATGCGGAAGGCCGGGGTCGACGAGCGGGGTATAGAGGTTATGGCGCCGAAGGCCGTCCATAGATTGGTGAAACTGGAGGCCCTGGACCCCCGCGCTGCCAACATCCTCAAGCAGGAGATGTTGGCCTTGGACGGCGAGGTGGCCATCTCCAAGAAGGTTTACTATCTCACCAAGAAGGAGACTACTGATGCCATCCTCCTGGGGACCACAAGGCAATACGAGGAGCTCTGTGCCAAAATGGTCGAGCAGCCCTTTGGATTGGCCAAGGTTGCCGAGGAGATAAAAAAGGTATTGGAGAATTATTCGTCTCCCTCACCTGTTCTGAGAGCTGGGGGGCACGAGCTCGATCTCGGAAGACGTACTCATGCAATGGGTGCACTGAATGTCACCCCGGATTCCTTCTCGGATGGTGGAAGGTTCTTCCGATTGGATCGGGCGGTCGCTCATGCTCTGAAGATGGTGGAGGAGGGAGCAGACCTAATCGACGTGGGTGGGGAGTCCACCCGACCGGGGGCAGAACCAGTGAGCCTGGATGAGGAGCTTAACCGCGTGATCCCGGTCATCGAGGCGCTGAGTTCTAAGATCGATAAGCCAATCTCCATCGATTCCTACAAGCCCGAGGTGGTCCAGCGAGCGTTGGATGCCGGAGCGAGTATCGTCAACGACATCAATGGGCTTCGTAACGAAAAGATGGTCGAGCTAGTTGCCCGGAGGAGCGTTCTCGTGTGCATTATGCATATGCAGGGTACGCCCAGAGACATGCAGTTAAATCCCCGGTACGAATGTCTCATGGGGGAGATAATTTCGTTCTTGAGACAGAGAGCTCAAGTTGCTCTGGGGGCCGGAGTACGGCGGGAGAACATCATCCTCGATCCCGGAATCGGTTTCGGTAAAACGAGGGAGCACAATCTGGAAATAATGCGCCGGCTCTCCGAGATCAAAAGTCTTGGTTTTCCCATCCTCATAGGAACGTCGAGAAAATCGTTCATCGGGCTCACTCTCGATTTACCGGTGGAGGAAAGGCTGGAGGGCACCGCCGCCACGGTGGCTTATGCCATCGCTCAGGGGGCAAACATTGTCAGGGTACACGACGTAAAGGAAATGGTCCGGGTGGCGCGGATGACGGATGCGATGGTAAGGGGTCGGTAGTCGGGAGTGAGGAGTCAGCAGAAAAAGAAATTCAAAGCTCTAAGCACCAAATTCCTGCCCGCCAGTGGCTTCGCCCCAGGTGGCGTGGCAGGCGGGCCAAACAAGCCGTGAAGTTATGAATACTTCACGACAAGCACAAAATTCAAAATACAGAATTCCTGCCTGCCGTCAGGCATGGCAAAACAACGTTTGGAAAATTAGAATTTAGAATTTGTTTGGGATTTACCTGCC
>DNCG01000023.1:0-2462 GCA_003491635.1 Actinomycetota bacterium | reverse complement strand
ATAGGCGCAGGCAGGCGGGGAGATTAGGATTTTGGACTTAAAGACATTCTTCGCTCCTGACTGCCGACTAAGAGACTCCCGACTAAGGATGAAGTGATTCTTATGCCCAGGGTGTACTTGAGTTTGGGATCGAACATCGGTGACAGAAAGGCCTATCTGCGAGCGGCCATTAAAATCCTCGAGGCGCACGGGGGCATCGATCTGATCAAAATCTCCTCCGTCTACGAAACTGAGCCAGAAGGGTATGTCAACCAGCGTAAGTTCTATAATATAGTTACTGAGATAGAAGCAAACCTGTCTCCCGCCGAACTGCTCGGTGTTTGCCATTTTATCGAGGATATCCTGGGGCGAAAGAGGCAGGTGAAGTGGGGACCACGCGTGATCGATGTCGATATCCTCCTCTACGGCGAAGAGGAGGTCAGGGAGCCGGGTATCATCATTCCCCACCCAGAGGTGCTTAAACGGGCTTTCATACTCGTTCCCCTCTTGGAGATATCTCCCGAGAAAAGGACGCCCTCAGGTGTTCCCATCCGCGAGTTCCTCGACGAGTCTCTCTCTCAAAGAGCCATCAGAATTGGAAATCTGAAGGATTAGTGCTATACTTTTGCAAAATTATTTTTAGAACCGCTCGGATCCTTCGGCGACCGGGACGGTTTTGATGAAGAAATGGGTGAGTCTTACGCTTAAGTCTCCTTTTGGTCGCAAGGAGACTTTATTGTCTTATCCTACGCCTTGTTGATGGGGAGAATCGGGTCATCGATATGGCGACTATCATGAGGAGTTCGATCTCTGCTGAATCGAGATGAGGAATGTGGGGATGGAAATGAAGTTGATTGACAGAATTGAGGAGTTGAAGAGAGGGCGAAATGCGGTCATTCTGGTCCACAACTACCAACCCGGTGAGATTCAAGACATCGCCGATTACGTGGGCGATTCGCTGGAGCTCTCCCGGCTGGCGGCGGCCACCGATGCGGCGGTCGTCGTCTTCTGTGGTGTGCATTTCATGGCCGAGACGGCCTTCATTCTCAGCCCCGAGAAGATAGTCATTCTGCCCGATCTCAAGGCCGGTTGCCCTTTGGCGGATACGATAACGGTGGTGGCGCTAAAAGAGAAGCGAAGAGAGCACCCGGATGCAAAGGTGGTTTGCTATGTGAACTCCTCGGCGGCGGTCAAAGCCGAAAGCGATGTCTGTTGCACTTCGGCTAATGCGGTTCGAATTGTTGAGTCTCTCGATGGGGAGAAGGTTATCTTTGTTCCGGATAGGAACCTCGGAGCCTACGTATCTTCTCGGGTGGACAAGGAGGTCATCCTCTGGGATGGCACCTGTCCCATCCACGACGAGAATGTCTCCCTAGAGCAGGTTACCAAGCTCAAAAGAGAGCATCCAGAAGCTCGGTTCATTGCTCATCCCGAGTGTCGCCTGGAGATTTTGAGGTTGGCGGATGAGGTCTGCGGGACATCCGGGATGGTCAGATACGCGCGCGAAAGCGTGGCCGGTGAGATAATAGTGGGGACGGAGGCGGGCATCGTCTATCGTCTCAAAAAAGAGAACCCAGGGAAGACGTTTTACCCTATCGAGACTGCCGTCTGTCCCGATATGAAATTGATTACTCTGGAAAAGATCGCAAGGAGCATGGAGACCTTGGAACCCCGTGTAGTTGTCCCCGAGGATGTTCGTCTCGGGGCGGAAGAGGCGGTCAAACGGATGGTGGAACTGGTATGATCCCCCGGTATCTGGTGAATTTCGATTCCGAGAAGTTGACCAAGTCCTACCATGATCTCATCGTGGTCGGTAGCGGAATAGCGGGGTTGACTGCCGCTCTTCGAGCTTGTGATAACCACAAAACCCTTCTCTTGACTAAAGGGGAGGTCAGGGAGACTACCACCTGGTATGCTCAGGGTGGGGTGGCGACCGCTCTCGGCAAGCACGACTCCCCCGAACTTCACTTCGAGGATACGATGAGGGCCGGCGATGGTCTCTGCGAACCGGAGGTCGTCAAAATTTTAGTCAGCGAGGGGCGGAATCGCGTTATGGATCTCATTGATATGGGGGCGGAGTTCGATCGCCTTGGCGAAGAAATCAGATTGACCAGGGAGGGTGGGCATTCCCTCCCGCGCATCCTTCATGTAGGGGATGCTACGGGGAGTGCTATCGAGGCAATGCTGGTCAGGATGGCCAAACTCTGCTCTGGTTTGGAAATCCAGGAGCACCGGTTTGCGGTGGATCTTTTGACCTCCGGAGATCGTTGCGTGGGTTTATTGGTCTTCGATCCAGCTCTCGGCGAATTTAGTCTTTGCTTTGCACGGGTGGTGATTCTGGCCACGGGTGGAGCAGGGCAAATCTACAGTATCACCACCAACCCCTTGATTTCAACGGGCGATGGAACGGCCATGGCCTATCGTGCCGGTGCCGAGATGATGGATATGGAGTTCGTGCAGTTTCATCCCACGGCTCTCGACTC
>DNCG01000031.1 GCA_003491635.1 Actinomycetota bacterium | reverse complement strand
GACCAGCTTGCCGTACTCGCCATCCGGAAGCGAGGTGAGTCTCTTCAAGGCCTCCTCGAAGGCGGCATCAAGCGCCGCTCTTTTCCGGGCGAGAACAAGGTATCTGGCCTCGAGTCGGGCGAGGGAAAGCATCCTTTTCCCCTCCTCCTGAGTTCGGGACTTTGCCTCCTCCAGTAGCTTGGCTTTGATGGATTCGGCCTTCTTCTTGGCGTCCTCCACTATCCGTTGGGCTTCGGCCTTCGCCTCGTCCTCCACCTCTCGGGCCTTCTTTTTGGCATCATCCAAAATACGGTTGAGTATATCCTCAAACGCCATTCAACCACATCCCAAATTCGGCCGATGGTCTAAGTCAAAGACTCCCATCAATGAAATCACTTACCATCGACCAGTTTATCCAGCTTTGACCGACATGAGCAGAAACAGGGAAACTATCAGAGACAAAACAGCATAGGTCTCTACCAGGGCGGAAAGGACCATGCCCTTGCCCGCTTCCTCTCCCCGCTTGGCCACCAGCCCAACGCCCGCCGTGGAGACTATTCCCTGAAAAATGGCGGAGATCAGGCACATGGCCATCACGGGCAGACAGGCGAGGAATATCCTCAGGCCCTGAGCTAAAACAATGTCCCTACCCGCTCCCCCAAGCAGACCGAAGAAGACCACCACCAGAACGGCGGTGATGAAGCCGTAGATGCCCTGCGTTCCCGGAAGGATGCTCAAGACCAAGAGTCCTCCGAACTTCTCGGGATCTTCGGAGAGCACCCCGGCGGAGAGCTTGGCAGCCGAGGTAATCCCGATGCAGGAGCCGATTCCGCCGAATATGGCCGAGAGCCCCGCCGCCAGAACAGCCCACTGGTACCCATTAAGCCACAGAAAAGTTTCTCCCATACTCCTTACCTCCTTTCAGTTTTAAACTAAGATTGGATTTAAAATCCAACCATCCTTGCCCATCTTCGCGACGTCTATCTTCCGGTCGCCGATCCCCGAAAGACCAGATTCTTGGTCTCGATGGCGAAGGGCTGGAACTTCCTCCCCCCTCCCTCGAAGAACTTGGTGAAGAACTCCACATACTGCAACCTGGCTGGATGAACGAAAGCGCTGATAAGATTGATGGCCAGGTTGAAGAGGTGTCCCACGACCAAAATGACAATCATGCCCACAAACCCCACATAGGGTATGCTCAAAGTGAGCTGACCCATGATGTTGATGGCCCAGCCGATCAAGAAGGTGGCCAACCCTAGAGCCATCAGTCGGCAGTAAGAAATGGTATCCCCTATAAACGAGGTCATTCCGTAGAGTCCATAGATTCCCCCGCCTATTCTGGCCAGGATATTCTTATTCTCCCTGTTGTGGAACAGGACTATGAGAACAGCACCGACTATGGCCATCCATTTGGCCACCGGCAACCAGACCGGAGGTTCGCCCTTGCCACCAGAGAGCAACCGCACGATTAAGAGAGCTGCGCCGGGCAGAAAGATGAGCTTCGAGCCCTCCTTAAAGATGGCATCCATCCACCTGCTCTGTTTCACATACTCGTAGGCCTCCAGGACCACCCCAAAGAGGAGGTGAAGAAAGCCCAGAGCAAAACAGAAGATCAGGTAGATTATGGGCTCCTTCAAAGGCTCGACCACCATCATTCTCGCCAAGATCGGCGGGAGAGATTCGGTGGGAACGCAGAACCAGCTTCCGGTGAGGGCTCCGGCGACCATTGCCGCAAAGCCACCGTAGATGAGCAAGACAAAGAACCTCTTCACGGTCTCGCTGACGGGCAACTTTCTCCTAAGCCACCACGAGAGGAGGATCAAAAGCAGACCATAGCCAACATCCCCTACGCATATCCCGAAGAACACCGTAAAGAAGAGGGCCAAGTGGGGTGTGGGGTCGAGTTCGCCGTAACGAGGAAGACCGTAGAGCCTGGTTACTATCTCGAAGGGTTTGAGCCACTTCTTGTTCTCCAGGATGATTGGTGGGCGATCTTCCTCGGTGGGATCGACGAAAGTCACATCCACCTCACGGGAGATGACCATTGCTCGATCCCTTACAGCGGGTGCATCCGTCTCCCGCGTCCAACCCTCCAGCATGAATACTTCCCTCGTCCGGGCAAAATTGGCCTGGACCTCTATCTTCTTCCGCCTATCCTCCAGAAAGTCGCGCAGGATCAGGAGGTCGGGCTTGAGATGGCTGAGTTCTCGTGCCCGGCCGATGGTCTCTTCCCTTTCCCTCTCCAGTCTGGCACATTCTTTATCCACGGCCTCTATCTCGCTCCGGGGTGTTGCCTCCAAACCGGGGAAGGTCACCTGTCGGAAGCCGTGCCTCTGAAGAAGTCCCTGAACCTCTTCGGAGCGCTCCTTCAAGAAGATGAGGAGAAAGCGAGTGAAGCGAAAATCTCGACTTATTTCTTCAAGAGAGCTCTCCGGAACCTCCTCTGCCAGTTCTGACCGGAATTTGGCGAACCCCGGTGTGGAAACCTCGCCCAAAAAAAGCACCGTTCGCCGGGTTTCCTTTACCTCATCGAATCGAATCCTCAAGGGCAACCAGGGTTCCAGGCTTGCTCTGAGTTGAGAGAGGTGAGAGAGTCTGTTGTCGATGGAGGTGAGCTTCACATCCAACTCCTCGCATTCTCGATAGACCTCTTCGAAATCCACCTTTTCCTTGATACGATAAAACCTCTCCTTCTCCACAACAATTTTTTCTTTTATCATTCCCGCCAAAAAACCTTTTTTCTCCTCCTCGAAACCGACTAAAAAGTTGAGCACGAATTCGGCCTTGGATATAGCCAGATCCGCCTCTCTCAGAGCGGATTCATATTCGGCTTCGGCCTGGGGCAATTCTTGCTCGGGCATTTCTTCCCTGAGGTTGGTGATGTGAAGTAAGCCTTGCTCGTGGAGGGAATCGATCAACTGGGATCGGAGGGAGTCATGGGCAATTAGATAAACTTTCTTCATCCGGACTACTGCCACTTCAAGAAACCAGCCTTTCCACGATGAAGTCAACCGCCGAGGGTAAACTCTTCTCGGCCATCTTGCGAATCTTGGTTACCTCAGCTTCAGCTTCTTTTTTGAGAAGGAGCGCCTCTTTTTCCTTGGCCACCTTTATCTTCCCTGTCGCTTCTTCGGCCTCCCGCTTCGCCCTCTCTCGACTCTCTTCCAGGAGTCTGGAGCTCTCCCGGTGTGCCTGGACAATTATCTCCTCAGCCTTCTTGCCGGCCTCCTCGACCAGGCGGCTGGCCTTTCCCTCGGCTTCCTGGATGGCCTTGAGTCTTTCTTCCATGACGGCTCATCTACCTTCTGAATGGGTCAAAATCGTGAATATATTAACATAGAGGCAGATACGGGGCAATCAATTTCCCTTGATGAAGACAAATAAATCCAATAACCGGAGGCCCAATTCCCGAATACGATCAAACAATGATCACTGGCGGTTTACCCCGTAAATATACGGGGTTCACGGTTCACTTAACGGCCGAAAGAGTTAAGGCTTGATGATGGTCCTGGGGTACACGGGGGCGATGTTTCCCTCCCGAAAGGCCAGAAAGAGGGTGCATGATCGACAGCGAGTCTTGTCGTTGCGGCGGCAACAGGGAACGTTGGGGATTTCCCAGCAGTTCTTGCCGGCCGAAAAGGCAGGACAGATAAAATATTGACTGGCCGGGCAGCCCTTCATTTCTCGACAAAAATTGGTCGCTCTTCGGCCTTGCTCAGGGTGACCCTGAGCGTTAGTCGAATGGGTCATTCGGATGCCCCTCTTTCATGCTTACTCTAACAGGCCACGGAACCTTTAGCAACACCGGGCTAATTCTTCGGAGCGAGAGGAGTTTCCAACCTCTGAAGATGCTCCCTGGCCATCGATGAGGTCGGGTCCTCCTTCAAAAGCCTCTTCCAGGCCAAGATGGCCTTCTCCGCATCTCCCACCTTCTCGTAAGAAAGGGCCAGAAGATTTAAAATCGCAACCTCGTCTGGCTTGGCTTCCAAAAATCGCTCAAACGATTCCGCCGCCTGACGGTAATCGCCTCCCTGATACTGAAGCAGGCCGAATTCAAGATGGGATTGATAATCCTGCGGGTTCAAACTGAGGGCTTCTCGATAAGTGGTTATAGCCAGGCTAATCCTCCCAGTCTTGTTGTAGCAGAAGGCGAGGTTGCTGTGGGCCTCGGCTAGCTTTGGATCAAGCAGGATGGCCCTTTTGTAATGAGTGATCGCCCGCTCGTAGAAGCCCAACTCGGAGAAGGAGTAGGCTCGCGTGTAGCTCTGGAAGGCGATGAAGGGTCTCAAGAAGAGGATAGCCAGCCCCACGACGAGGGCAGCCATTATGGCCCTGTCCAAGGGGGAGACGTGTTGCATCCGTTCCTGATGTCCATGGGGCCTCGTCAGACCTTCGGCACTCAAATCTTCAGCCTCCTCAAGCCACCCAGAATAGATCCAGGGCGACCAGCAGAAGCAAAATCCCGCTTGCGATCCGCAGATACTCCTCTAGGCGATGAAACCTCTGAGATAGCTCCTTCAACCATCCCATCATCCCTCCAGCCGCCATCAAGGGAATACTCTGTCCCAGAACATAGACCATTAAAAGACTCACCCCCACGAAAACTTTGCCCTTGGTCACCATGTAGCCGCTGATGAGGATGAGGGCTGGGGCACAGGCCGGGCAGGTGGGGGCCTCGAAGAAAATGAAGGCCATACCGATCAGATAGGCACCGAGAAGATCGGTCTTGCCCATCTTCAGTTCGACCAAACGTTCTAAACCGTTGGTGGGCACGGGGAGGAAGCCGAGCATGAACATCCCCAGGATGAGGGAGATGCCGCCCACCCCGATGTAGAGGAGAGAACTCCCCGTGGCCAACCGGCCGAGGGAGATGCTCGCCAGACCTATGGCCACCCCAATGATCAGATAGGTGGTGAGCATGCCCAGTATGAAAAGGAAGGTCAGGATGAAAATTTTCTTCTTTGAACCGGTCCCGACTCCACCTATGTAACCCACGAGGATCGGCAACTCTATTATGGTACAGGAACCGAGGCTCACGACGATGCCACCCAAAAAAACGAGAAGATAAGCCAAAAGCGAAGGAGACTTAAGGGCATTCAGTAGAGCATCCTGCAAGCTTTGCAACCGTGCTACCCCCTATCTTCTCCGGGTAGCCAACAATCTTTTCTGCCCGGAATAGCCAACTCAAGCAATTTCTCTCCTTCCCGACCTGCCTGACGGTAGGCAGGCGTTCCATCAATTCTACCACAGAAACCGAGGGGCAAGATGCTCAAAGTGCCTCTTCGTTAGCTCTCGGACTCGGTGAACAACAGGGGAAAGACGATATCACTGGTGCAGCAGGGAAGCAAAACCGCCAAAACCATGTAGACAAAGACCATCCCGCCGACCTCCACCCAGCCGGATAGACCGAAGGAAACTAGGTAGAGTACGGAAGCCACCGAGCTGACCAAAACGTGGGCAGAATGGGTAAAGATGGTCGCCCTGTGTGTGGAGGTGGGAACGATGAGACCCACGAAGATGCCAGAGATTAAGAAGGGCACAACGAGCATCGGATGGTGGATGAGACAGATGTGTAGCTCCATCTTAACCCCCAGAAGAAAACCAGAGATGTAGGGGATGACTATGTCGCTGAGCCCACAAATACCCGCCGCTCCCACCAAACCGATGATCATGGCCTTAAACAGTCTTCTCTCGTGACGCCAGAACATCGCCG
>DNCG01000075.1 GCA_003491635.1 Actinomycetota bacterium | reverse complement strand
GGGATAACAACTTGATCATATCCAAAATCGATGCCGAAATTGCCCTAGAGCCATCGATAAAAGGGAGGATCGACGTGGGCATCTGGCAAGGAAAGATCCGCCTTTCGGGCGTGGTTCATACCCTCGAAGAAAAACAGCTCGCCGAGGATATCGCCCGTCAAATCTCCGAATTTGAAGCGGTTGAAAGCGATATCACCATTGAGACTGACGGAGTCCCAACAGAAGTCGATCTAGCAAAGCTGATCAGGACAGTTTTAGCCACGGATCCGTCCCTCGCTGGCAGGGTCGGGGCAAAACGAATATCAAAGGGAGTGGTTATCCTTGGTGGAAACGTGGACTCACGGGCGATGGAGGAAAGAGTCCTGGAGATAGTCAGCGAGATCAAGGGAATTAAGAGAGCAATCAGTCATCTAAAGATAGGGCTCGGAAAGGACACACGGGATGTGACGATCACCAATGCCGTTGAGCTGGCCTTGCATGAGGATAAAGATGTCCATGCCGAGTTCATCGGGGCCCCTTGCAAAGACAGAGTGGTAACACTCAAGGGTTGGGTTCCCAGCCCGCGACAGAAGGAAAAAGCGGAAAGGATCGCCAGCGGGGTGTTCGGAGTCCGAGGAGTGAAAAATCTCCTAGCGGTTGGAACCATTCCCTCCAGCGAGGATGAAGTCCTGGAAAAGAAGATCTGGTCGGCCCTGGGCAAGAAGGGTCATCTGAATTTGATTGACGTTAAGATCACCGTGATTGATGGTATCGCCTTTCTTGATGGCCTGGTGGATAACGTGGAGCAACGGGATGCCATCGGCCAGATCGCCCGAACCATCCCGGCAATAAAAGAGGTGAATAACAATCTGGTGGTGGCCTCCCGATGAGTGGGCATTAAAGCTTCTGGAGTTTCTGTTTGACCTCCCGAATGACTACGTTTTCCCGCTCCAAGATCGCCTTGAGTAGGCTGGATCTGAGGCGCCCCCTGGTGATGACCAGGCGAATATTTTGCCTTGGGACGGCTCCCCACCGCACTTTGTAGCTCTCCTCGCCCCTCAGAAAATCGAAAGTTTTAAATCCTCTCTCGATCGCCTCTTCAATTACCTCGGCTATGAGAATCGTGGCCACACTCAACCTTCCCCAGGAAGGATCAAACCCTCCCAGATAGTAGTAGAAGCGATCACCATGTTCAAAACCATAGAGAGCTGAAACCACTTCCTCATCGACACGTAAAGAATAAAGTGCAAGCCAGCCGCGCCTGAAAAACTGGTGAGCCACCTCCCTGTGAAAACCCCTATACCTCCTGCTGAGAATGGGGGTGGGCAACCCTTTCTCTCTCTGTCTTCTCCGATGGAGAAGGAAGAGGTCGGACATTCCTCGATCCACTTCCTCTACACTTCCCGCTCGGTGCACTTGTACCCCATGATTCCGACGAAGCCGGCGAGCGTAGTAAAGGATATTCCAGCGAAACTTCCTATCGAGAGATTGCAAGAATCCATCCCAGTTACCCGGCAGGGAGAGAGCGAGGGAAACATCCTGAGTAAATTCTTGAATCTTTCCTACCCCGCCGATGACGGGGTAAAAATCTCCCTTGCCATATAACTCCCTCAGCGCTCGAAGATTAGCGGAATTTGAGGGAATCTCCTGAAGATCAATGACATCCCAATCCTCACTTGTCTGGAGATAACCCATGATGGCCTCTAGCGCCTCGGCCCTCCGGGAAGGGTGGAGAAGAAAATCGCCATAGTCTGAGGGACCGCTGCCCAAGAACGAAATAACCTTAAAAGGCAAGCCCAGATGAGAGAGGGAAACGAAGAAAGGAGCGATGCCCATGAGTTCCTCATCTTCGTAAACGAGTAAAATGAAGGGGCGCTTATCCCGCCCGTAATGCTTCCACCAAACCCTCTGCCACTCCCAACTCTGGAAAACGGTCCCACCGCTGGTTTCGAGAAGACCATCCCAGCTTTCCCTGAGATTCAATACATCCTGGACTCTAGTAGCCGCCGATACCCGAATCACGACAATTCCCCCTCTTCATTCTAATGGAACGGGGAACAAATAAAAGGGCCCCGCCAACGGCGGGGCCCTTAAAATAATATCGCTTCGCCGAAACCTACCTAGGAGGGCTCCTTCTTGCTTTGCTTAACATCGGCTAGATGCTTGATGTAAATCGGACAGTCTTCGCATCTTTCGTGAACACGGCAAAGGCAACCCTCTTTGATCTCCCAACAACTCACTCTCTTCTCGTAAGCCGCACAGTTGAGGTAGTAACTGGCGGGGCAACCCTTTAAATTCCAACAATTTTTCAACTTCCCCTCACCCCCTCAACGCCGAACGGCCTGGAGAATCCTCTCCTTGAGTTCGCTCTCGCTTCCAACTTCCGACACGTCCACGTGCATCTCCATGAACGCCGAAAGCATGGCTCGAAGAATCTTTGTCCTTGGCAGCTTGCATCCCCCGCTGAACTTCATCTGCCGAGATAAACCATCAAGAAATTCAATCTGTTGATCGTTTAGAAAAGCTGAAACCCGCTGCAGTGAGCCTAACCTAGCTGATTTTCCCTCCTTACCCATGACCCTCGACCACCTCGCACAATTTAGTTCAAATTATATTGGGTTATGCGCTTTTGGTCAAGGACCACTTTACACTGCAGTGCCGCTCTCGCTCACTTCCTTTTACCAGCGGTGTATTTGGCCCTTGCTTCCATTATTCTCTCCATGAGTTCGGCCTCATCCCGAACACCGGTAACATCCAAGTCCAGCTTCATGAGAGCGTTGATGCAAGCTCTCACGATAGCCGTGTTCGCCAGCTTGCGGCCACCCGAAACCTTCGCTTTCAGGCTTAAATCCTCAAGATAGCCGAACATTTCCCCGGGCATCGTGATGGGCACCCTAAGGTAGTTCGCCTTGCTCTCCGCACCGCTCTTCTTTCTCACTCGCCTCCGCTCCTTTCTTTTAAATTATACCTCTATGTGCTTCCCAATTATAGTGCACGAGCTCATATTGATCAAGTGTTCAGTTGTCCACACATTTGGGTGTTTTTGCTTGTGCTTGAAAAGGTGGTTTCTTCCGGAAGGACTCACCTAGGAAGGCACCCGAATCTCAAAAGCGGGGGAGCCGGCCCGTTGGTGGATGGGTTTACTGTTCTTAATCGGCAGGGTTTTCGGCAGTTTGCTCGAGAGGAAATATCATGATGATCTCTTCCCTGTTGACGGCCACAAAATCGAGGGTGTACAGTACCTTGTCCTCGATGGGAGAAAGAATCTTGGCATCGGTGATAGGAAAGAAATCTTTGGTCTTAACGTTCACAACATCCGTCAGCCTGCTGCCAGTCACAAGGTACATGTCTCCTTCCACCCTGTACAGGGAAGTGCAAATAACCACTCTCATTTTCGTCTTTTGAGTATACATCTCAAGACCTCCGTTTTTACGTTGAATTCGAGGAAGAGTAAGAAAAATCCTTCCCGGACGGCCAAATCTACTGCACGCAAATCAAGCAAGCGGCCAGCAAAACAAACATCAATATGAACACGGTAACATTGGCATATATATCCCTCGTATACGAACGAATTGCCCTCCGAGTATCGGCCACGTCCAAAGCGCTATAGATGGCCTGTTCTACCCCACCGAATCTTTCCTCGGAAAGAACAACGGTCGCCGCCAGAACCATCTTCCTCACCCAGGTGAAAA
>DNCG01000112.1:777-4397 GCA_003491635.1 Actinomycetota bacterium | reverse complement strand
ATTCTCGGGGATCGGTGATCTTCCCCTCGATCGCCGAGGCAGCGGCCGTGGCCGGGGAAGCGAGGTAGATGAAACCCTCAGGATTTCCCATTCTGCCCCTGAAGTTGCGGTTCTGCGTGGCCAGACAAACCTCTCCATCGGCCAAAATTCCTTGGTGAACACCAACGCAAGCTCCGCAACCCGGATTCAGCACCACGCCACCCGTCTCAATAAATACCTCGATCAGCCCCTCATCGAGCGCCTGAAGATAAGCATCCCTCGATGCTGGACAAACGAGGAGTCTTACCTTCGGATGACACTTGTTGCCCTTCAGAATATCCGCTGCTACCCTCAGATCCTCAATCCTCCCGTTTGTGCAGGTGCCGATGAAGACCTGATCTATCCTAGTACCCTCCACCTCGGAAACCGGTTTGACGTTGTCGACCGTGTGAGGTGCGGCGACCAACGGCTCGAGCCCGGAGACATCGATTTGGGTGCTCCTCTCGCACTCAGCATCCTCGTCGGATTTGACCTCTTTGAAATCCCAGATGCGCTCTCGCTCCTTCAAAAAAGCTCGAGTCACTTCATCCGACTCGACTAGACCCGTCTTTGCTCCCGCCTCAACGGCCATGTTGCAGAGGGTGAAACGATCGGACATGCTCATAGCTTTAACGGTATCCCCGCTAAACTCGAGTGCTTTATAGGTAGCACCGTCGGAACCGATCAATCCGATAATGTGAAGAATCACATCCTTAGAATAGACGCCATAGGAAAGCTGCCCCGTGATTTCCACCTTGAACGTCCCGGGTACCCGAAACCAAGTTTTCCCCGAGGCCATGGCAATGGCGACGTCCGTCGAGCCCATCCCCGTTGCAAAGGCTCCCAAGGCCCCAGAAGTACAGGTGTGAGAATCAGCTCCAACCACGATATCGCCCGGCTTCACGTGGGACTCCAAAAGCCGCTGATGACAAACTCCTTCCCCGACCTCCGAAAGTTGGGCCCTCATCCTCTTAGCAAACTCCCTCAGGATGCGATGAGCATTGGACAACTCCTTCCTGGGACTGGGAGCAGCGTGATCTATGAAGAAGACGGTCTTCTGAGGATTGGGAAGCTTTTCCACACCCAACTCTTCGAGCTTTTGAATGGTCAATGGTCCCGTTCCATCCTGAGCCATGACCACATCGACCTTAGCGATCACAATATCTCCAGCGTGCACATCCTGACCGCTTTTCGCGCTGAGTATCTTCTCGGAGATGGTCTTACCCATCTAACTCTTCTTTCTCCTCTTGTAATCCTGGTAGATGTACATTAGTTCCTTATCGAAGAGGGCTCTCTTTAGCTCCACCGCCGTCTTCCTGACCTCAGCCAGTATCTCACGGGCCTCCTCTTCGCTCAACTCTATGCCGTACTGGTCAAACTTGGAGATGAGAGAATGAGTGCCGGAATGCTTACCGATGATGATCTGGCGCTGAAGCCCTACTTCCTCAGGCGAAAAGGCCTCGTAAGTGGTGGGGCATTTTAGAACACCGTCCGCATGTATTCCCGACTCATGGGCAAAGACATTCGCCCCCACAATCGCTTTCCAAACGGGAAGGGTCCTGGCAGAGGCATTGGCGACGTATTCCGAAAGCTCCCTTAACATACGCGTCTTGAATCCGATGTCCACGCCCCCAATGCACTTGAGAGCCATAACAATCTCCTCCAGGGCAGCATTCCCGGCGCGCTCTCCCAATCCATTGACGGTGGTGTTCACCCAGGTAGCACCGGCCCTCACCCCGGCTAGAGCATTTGCGGTAGCCATGCCAAAATCGTTGTGAGTGTGCATCTCTATATCGATATCCACGGCTTCCTTCAGTGCCTTGATCGTCTCGTAGGTTCGGAAGGGCTCAAGAACCCCCAGGGTATCGCAGTACCTCAGTCGATCCGCTCCATGATCCTTGGCCACCCGCGCAAATTCCGCCAGGAAGTCGAAGTCGGCCCGAGAGGCATCCTCGGCATTCACCGAGACGTACAAACCTTTGCTCTTGGCAAAATCGGCTGACTTCTTGACGCTCTCGATGACCCATTTTCTATCCTTCCTCAATTTGTTTTCGATGTGGATGTCGGAAGCCGAGACGGAAAGAGCCACGGCGGAAACACCACAATCGAGGGAATGTTTTATATCATCGACAACCGTCCTATTCCAGGCCAGGATGCTCGCGTTTAAACCCAGATCAACTATTCTCTTGATGGCCTCCTTTTCATCCCCGCCCATTGCCGGGATGCCCACCTCTATCTGATGCACGCCAAGCTCGTCCAGAAGTTGAGCGATTCTTATCTTCTCGTGATTGGAGAAGACAACTCCGGCGGTCTGCTCACCATCGCGAAGGGTGGTGTCGTCGATTCTCACCATGGGATCGCCCGATTTTCCGTAAATCACACCGATTCCTCCTCAAATTGAAAGTGAAAAATTTCTTAAATTCCAAATAATTGTAGATGAAAAAGCGGAGAGCAGCAAGGTGGTAACCCGCTGACACAGAGCTAACCGCCCAGCTTCTCCTTGAGCAAGGCGTTGACCAACTGGGGATTGGCCCGGCCTTGAGTAAGCCGCATGACCTGACCAACGAGGAATCCCAGGGCTCTCCCCTTCCCGCTCCGGTAATCCTCCACCACGCTGGGGTTTTCCTCCACTACCATCTCCACTATCCTGGCGATCTCCTCCCTGTCAGTGATCTGGATAAGACCCTTCTCCTCCACAATTACCTTTGGAAGTTTCCCGGTTTCAAACATCTCCTCGAAAACGCCCTTGGCCATCTTCCCACTTACAGTCCCATCATCGATGAGCTTGAGCAACTGCGCCAAGTGCCTCGGGGTGACGGCACACTCATCGATCTCCAGATTGGCTGCATTCAAGTGCATCGAAAGATCGCCCATCATCCAGTTGCTTACCCTCTTGGCATCCGGGTAAGTTTCGGCACACTCCTCAAAGAAATCGCCCATGGCCTTGGATGAAGTCAAAAGAACGGCGTCGTGGGTGGGGAGACCGTAGACATCCTCAAAACGCTTTCTCCTAGCATCGGGCAACTCCGGAAGAGTTGCCCTGATCTCCTCGATCCAATCCCTTGACAGCTCCATTGGAACCAGATCCGGCTCGGGGAAATACCGATAGTCGTGGGCATATTCCTTGGTACGCAGGGAGACGGTGACATTTCCGGCATCATCCCAGTGCCGGGTCTCCTGTTCCACCGCCTCGCCCCGTTTCAATATCTCCCCCTGCCGTTCTATCTCATAAGCGAGAGCTCTCTGAATAGCACGAAAAGAGTTCATGTTCTTGACCTCGGTTTTGACACCGAACTCCTCGGAACCCACGGGGCGCAGGGAGACGTTGGCATCGCACCTTAAGCTACCCTCCTCCATATTGCAATCGGAGACCTCAAGGTGTTGCAGGATACTCCTGAGTTTTTGAGTGAAAGCCTTGGCCTCCTCGGGCGTGCGAATATCCGGTTCGGTGACTATCTCAACCAGGGGAATCCCGGCCCGATTGAAATCGACCAGGCTATAGTCAGCCTCGCCTATCCTGCCCGTCCTGCTGATGTGGGTGAGCTTCCCGGTGTCCTCCTCAAGGTGAACCCTGGTTATCCCCACCCGTCGAGTGAGACCCT
>DNCG01000112.1:0-596 GCA_003491635.1 Actinomycetota bacterium | reverse complement strand
ATCCACAAAACCTCCGACGCAGATGGGCAAATCATACTGGGAGATTTGATAATCCTTGGGCATATCGGGATAGAAATAGTTCTTGCGGTGAAACAGCGTGGACTGGGCAATTTCACAATTCAGGGCCAGTCCTATCCTCGCCGTGTACTCCACAGCCTTCTCGTTGATCACGGGAAGCGACCCGGGAAGGCCAAGGCAAACCGGGCAGGTGAAGGTGTTCGGTTCCTCCCCGAATGTCCTGGCTGAACAACCGCAGAACATCTTGCTCTCCGTTGACAGCTCAACATGTATCTCTAGACCTATAACCGCCTCGTACTGCATAATACCTCCAGTTGCCAGGTACCAAAATTAAGAATTAAGAAATTCGAAGCACTAAGCATCAAATTCCTGCCCGCCAGTGGCTCCCCGCCATAGGCGGGGTGGCAGGCGGGCTAAACAAGCCGTGAAGTTATGAATACTTCACGACAAGCACAAAATTCAAAATACAAAATTCAAAACAACATTTGAAAGTTAGAATTTAGGATTTGAAGACATTTTTCCTGCCTGCCGGCAGGCACGGCATTCTCCATTTTTCATTAACTCCGACTCCTCACTCC
>DNCG01000010.1:47501-48427 GCA_003491635.1 Actinomycetota bacterium | reverse complement strand
ACCTCACTTGTTAATAGTCCAATTTTAGATATTGGGATTTAGAACTTAAATTTAAGGCCGTTTTTGGTAAAAAGATCCTCTGCCCTGGGCGATTTATGTCTAACCTATACTTATATTATACCTCCTACCATATCTTTTGCCATGTCTACCGACAGGCAGGCCAAAAATTTACACCACTTATCTTTCTTAGATTGCCCTACTTGAGCCTGGCCATAACGGATTTAACCTTGTCCTCTATGCTCACCTTCTTGTCTCGACGATCATCGATCTCGATGGTCGTTATCACTCTCTGAATTCCCTTTTTAAAGGGTGTTTCGTGAAGTTTTCTTGCCAGGGCGAGGATCTCCTCGACGTCTCCCTCGATGATCGTGCCCATGTCGGTGAGCTTAAACTTTGCTCCCTCCTGCTCAAGTGTCTTAACAACTTCGGCGATATAATCTCCGATGCTTGGCGTGGGCGTTCCGATCGGGACCACACTTATCTCCATCAGAGCCATTTTTATCCCTCCTTTCAAATTTACATTCATCTTGGAGCTGGCTTTTATTTGTAGTGCGACCTGTTCAGGTATATAATTAGAATAAGAAGGTGAAACTTGTGGTAAAGAAGGCTAGATTTAAGACGGGAATGTCCATCTCGCCCGCCGATTTCCTGCCCTATAGTCTCCTGATTCAGCGAATGATAAGGGATTGCTTCCGGAGCGGAGACACGGAAAGTTGTCAATCTTGCACCATCAAAATCCTGGGCTTCGACGATGTTTGTGAGACAATAAAGAGAATGCAGCGGCGAACAACTCTACCCGTAAAGGCTCCCAGGGTCTCCTAAATGTCAAACTTGGTATTAAGCTTACCCCGCCGCTGGCGGGTCTCACCCCGTAGGGTCTCACCTCGGAAGGTCTCACCTCGGAAGGTTCCGACCTGAGAGGTTCC
>DNCG01000010.1:0-47348 GCA_003491635.1 Actinomycetota bacterium | reverse complement strand
GACCTGAGAGGTTCCGACCCGAGGGGTTAATCTTCTGGTTCTTTGCTTTCGGCTTCCTTTGCCCCAAATTCTTTAAGCTGTTGTGCCATCTCGCAAAGTTTCTTATCGACCCTGTAATTCAGTGTTCCCTCGGGATAAGTACCATCCGGTTGACGCTCACCAGCCTTTACCCCGGTTAGCAGTTCAATTCCCTCATCGATGGTATCCACTCCCCAAATGTGAAATTTGCCATCCTTTACCGCCTGGAGAACTTCATCCCTCAACATGAGATTCCTGATGTTGCGGCGAGGGATCATTACCCCTTGATTGCCGGTTAGTCCCTTGACTTTACATGTGTCAAAGAATCCCTCGATCTTTTGATTTATCCCTCCCACAGGCTGAATCTCTCCTCTCTGATTGACCGAACCAGTCGCCGCTATCTCCTGTTTCAAGGCGAGATCAGCAAGGCTGGATAGAATGGCATAGAGCTCAGCGCTGGATGCGCTGTCTCCTTCCACCTCCTCGTACGACTGTTCAAAACAGAGACTCGCGGATACCGAGAGGGGTTTATCCAGAGCATATTTGCCGCTCAAATAACCGCTCAGAATCATCACGCCCTTACTGTGAATGCGGCCGCTCATCTTGGCTTCTCTTTCTATATTTATTATGCCAGCTTTACCCATGGAAACCCTGGCGGTTATCCTGCTGGGCTTCCCAAAAATATAATCCCCGAGATCGAGAAGGGAGATTCCATTCACCTGGCCCAGGGCTTCCCCTTCGGTATCGATCAAAAGAGTTCCATCCTCAATTAGTTCTTGGATCTTTTTTTCGATCATGTTAGAGCGATAGAACTTCTTTTCTAAAGCTTTTTCAACGTCCTCTGCCGTGACATATTCATTGCCGTCTTGCCTTGCCCAGAAATTTGCCTCGCTGAGAAGATCAGATATCTCCATGAAACGAGTGGAGAGTTTTTCCTTGTCTTCAGCGGCCCGGGCACCGTATTCCACCACCTTGGCCACTGCCTTTCGGTCGAAGTGTCTCAAATTCTCTTCCCTACAGCGAGCGCCGATGAAGGCGACATACTTGCGGATACTCTCGTTGTTTCGGTCCATCTCTATATCGAAATCGGCCTTGACCTTAAATAACTTTCTGAAGTCCTCATCCAGCTGGTATAACAGGTAGTAGAGCAGGCGGTTTCCCATTAGAACGACCTTCACATCGATGGGAATGGACTCGGGCTTTAAGACCACCGTCGGTATCACCCTGAACTGCTCACCGATATTTTCAATGAACGCCGATCTGCTTCGAAGGGTTCTCTTCAGGGCATCCCAAACCATGAAATTTATGAGTACATCCCAGGCTCGGACAATCAAATACCCACCATTGGCACGGTGTATGGCCCCTCCTTTGATCATGGTGAAGTCGGTGACCATTGTCCCCAGGCGAGCTTGGTATTCGATTCCTCCGAATAGGTTATAGTAGGTGGGGTTGGTTTCTATGATTACGGGAGCGCCTTGAGTTTCGGCGTTATTTACGATTACATTCACCTTGTACCTATCGAACGATGGTTCAGTTGGAATCTCTATACCGGGGATAACAAAGGGTAATTTTTTCTCCCCCTTGAAGTCCTCAAGATGTTCGATGATATCCCGTTCCACGCTCTCCAAGTACTCACTTATCCTGGAATGTTCCCTATACTTTTCCTTGAGAGCCTCCAGAAGATGACCCACAGCGAATAATGCCGTCTCCTTATCGAGGTTCTTCACCGTGAGGTCGGCTTCTCTTTCCAGGGCTCTCATCTGCTTCCAAACCTGGTCTATATCCTCTTCCAATTCCTGGCTCTTTTGCTGAATCTCCCTCTTATCCGCCTCGGGCAGCTTTTCATACTCCTCTCTCTTGATTGGCTTGCCCTTAACTATGGGCATGATGATTATCCCGGCGGTGGTTACCTGGGCCTTAAATCCCATTTTCTCCGCTCTCTCTTTGGCTTGGGAGAGGAGGGCATCGCGCTTTGACTGAGTCTTACCCAGAACGAGCTCTTTTCGTCTTTCGTATTCCTCGCTTTCAAAGACCTTGGGTATCTCTATCCTGCAATACTTTATGAGCTCGTCCATCTCCTTTGCAAACACCTGTCCCTTACTCGGCGGAAGCTCGACGGCTCGGGGCTGACGGGGATCTGAAAAGTTATAGACATAACACCAGTCAGAGGGAACCTTCTTCTCTTTGGCCGCCTTTTGCACGAAGACCTTTGTGGCGAAACTCTTACCGGTGCCCACGGGGCCGGCTACGTAAATATTGAAGCCATGGGTTTCCATGTGCACGCCAAATTCTAGTGCGTCCACCGCTCGATCTTGACCCACGGTCTCCTCTAGAGGAGGCACCTCTTTGGTGGTCTTGAAGTCAAGCTGGGTGTAATCGCAATATTTCTTGAGCTGATCCAAGGTCAGCTCAAAATCCTTGATGTTCCTCGCCATAGTCAACCTCCGTTGCCTGTAAACTTGTCTACTGACAGGTAGACGTTCCTTCATCTGTGACATTAAGGTGGTGATCGGTGGTATAATCTCTATTTAGAACGTGGTGCGGGAACCTTTCAGGGGAACAAGGATAACGGGGCAGTCCGCCTCCCTGATGACCCTATCGGCCACACTACCGATAATTACACGGGCAAGTCCAGTTGTTCCTTGAGTACCCATGACTATCGCATCGACCTTTTCTTTCTTTGCCACCTCGACTATCTTTCCAGATGGATCTCCCATTTCTATCCGCTCTCGGGCCTCTATGCCGTATTTGGTTGCCTCTCTCTTGGCCTTGTGAGCGACATCTCGAGCCACGCTCTTAATCTGGCTGCTTACCTGGCTCTCCAAACCGGATTGAGCACCATGAAGAAAAGGTAACTCACCCACACTGAGGATTATTATTTTCGCCCCCGTCGCCTTGGCTATATAGATGGCGAAGTGCATTGCTCTCTCGGCTGTCTTTGAGCCATCGGTGGGATAAAGAATCTTCTCTATTTTCTTTTCTCCTTCCCTTGCGGTCATTTTCCACTTCCCATTAAAACATTTCCACCTGGATAATTCTCCATGACCGGTCATTTTCCCTTGCAGAAGTTGAAAAGGGGCCGCTTGCTTAAAAAACGGAATTTGCATTTAGATCAATAGACTTGTCTGTGCGGAGGCAACATTTATCTTTGTTAGATCAAGGACCTTATCGGCATAGACGTCGTATTTGTTTTCGCAAGTAAATAAGAGAATTTGGTACTCTTTGGATATCTCTTTGACCATCTTCATCGTGCTTTCCAATCTCTTGTCATCGAAGGTCACAAATGGATCATCGAAGAGTAGTGGTGATTTTTTGTCTCCCATGATGAGCCTGACAAGGCCCAGGCGAGCAGCCAGATAAATCTGATCGATGGTCGCCCGACTTAGCTCCTCCGCCTTAACGTAATCCTCTTTTTCGGGAGAGTAGACAAAGAAGCTCAGCGTTTCCTCGTCCACCTTTGCGCTCTCGTATCTGCCACAGGTTACTCTGCTTATATGCTTGGCGATCTCTTCCTCCAGAACCTTTGTGGCCGCACGCCAGCTGGCCTTTCTGGCCTTATCCAAAATCTCAAGGGCCAGCTCGTAAATCTTGCGGCGCCTCTCGAAGAAGGCAAGTTTTTGCTCAAGTTCAGACAGCCCTTCCTCTATTGCGGCTATATCTTCGGGGGTAGCTCTGGCTTTAGAGATGGTGATCTCAAGCTCTTTTTTCTCATCACTAAGCTTTTCTTTCCTCTCCGTCAAAACTCCTATCTCTTCAAGGAGTCTTTGAAATTGTTCTGGTTCGAGAGCTATTGGCTCAAGGCTCTCCCACTCCTCCTTTTTGGCGTTTCTGTCCAGCGCCAAGGTTCTCGATTCTAGTTCTAGATCCTTGAGATTTTTCTCTCCCAAAATGCCGGTCAATTCACTTTCTTTGGCCGTTTTCTTGGCCCGAAGGGGTTTGTATTTCTCGTACTTTTCAAGGCACGCAGCTGGAGTTTCACATCCGGTTCTGGAGAGAAAGTATTTGATGTTTTGCTCAACTCCGAGGAGTTCCGCCTCAATTCGAGCTAACTGACCTTTCATTCGCTCAATTAGAAATGTTAGATCGATTGGTTTTGTGGGCCTCGCTTTTATTAGCCCATAACCGGCCAATCCAAGACCGATGACGGCAAGGATTGGCATGAATCTGGAGAAGAAAGCCCCAACTATGCCCAAGACCAGGAGGACCGCCCCCACGATCAGGAGATATCTGGGGATGGGCTCGGGTTCGGGCACAACGGCTGGAGTGGGTAGAGGTTGTTCTAGTTGCTTCTGTAGGGATTCTCGCGTCTGCTCATACGACTGCTTATTGCCCAGGAGAGTATGAAAAGCGTCCATATCTTCATCCTGGATATCCAAGAAGGAGCTGTAGGAAACAAGCTCGGCGTCAAGTTCTTCTATGTCCTTAGCTATACCAAAGGCGCGCTGAATCTCCCGGTAACAGTGTTCGATGTCATCCAGCTCTTTGCGAAGTTTTTGTCTCTTCTCGTTCTTTTCTTTCAGATTTACCTTGGTCGAGAGTTCCGAGACGACTTTTTCGAGCTCTTGTTCCATCTCAAAAAGTCTGGAGCTAGCGTTCTTGACCTCATTTACCTCCTGCTGCAGCCTCTTGTGCTCGCCGTTTAGCTCGTCGATGAGAGCCGTTATCCTCTGAATCTCGCCGGGATATCTGGTCGCCCTTTCCAGGCCCTTGGTGAGATCTGCCTTGGCTTTCCTCAATTTTTCCAGAGCCGATGAGGCGCTTGCTTCATCTTCGCCGGTTATGATCGCCTGTAGACTATCTCCTATTTCTTTTTCTCCTTTTGTGATTTGAGAGATTTTGTCCTGCTGAATGCAGGCTGTGCTCTTAAAGGCTGTTGCGGAGCTGAGACCCAACCACTCTCTGACCTTTTCAGCAACTCTCGTGGGATCGACGATCCCCTCTCGTAGATCACCGCCGGAGAGATGGATTTTTTTCGTCTCAAAGTCCTTGCGAAGGATGTAGCTGGAGTTGCCCTCTTCCATTTCCAAGCCAATCTCATACATGCGATCCGAGTCCCAGGAGAGACAACCCCTTATCTCCGCCCGAGCGTGACGAGGATCGAAGAAAAGCCCGGCGATTATGGCTGTGTGGAGAGTGGACTTTCCAGCCTCGTTTGGCCCTTTGATGACGTTAAGGCTCGGTGAAAGCCCCATCTCCAGGGTCTTAAATTTTTTAAATCGCCGCAACTGAATTCTTTTGATGATCACCTATAACACCTCTTTGCCTCTGAGGAGGGCCACTCCCAGCCTGAGAGCTTCCTCGGCGATCTCTTTTTCCTCTCCGGCGGACTTCTTGATCTTCTCTTTCATCAGGCGGATGAATTTACCTATGACCATATTTTCCGGAAAATCTTCGACGGCTATCTCCTTCAATTTGGGATGAGATTCGTTGATCATCCTCAGACGGAAGAAGAGGGGCTCGAGTTCTTGTTCAAGCTCCTGGGTGTCGATCTCGAGGTCAAAACCACACAATCCTTGGAGTTTGACTTCGAGTATAAGGTTGGGGTCGGCCTTGGCTTTTATCGCCTCTAAGATTTCGCCGACGCTGGTTATGTCATCCACCTTAATGTGTATGACTTCATAATTGCGCAGGCCAACTCGCTGAGGTTCGACTTTCACCAAGTCGTCGGGCTTGATCGTGACGAAGAGAACATTCCCGAAGCCCTTTTGATCTATATCGATCGCCTCTGGTGAACCACAATAACAAGCTTTAGTTTGATGGACCGAGTAATCTCCATAGGAGTGCCAGTGTCCCATGGCGATGTAATTCATCCTGCTTTTTTCTATCTCTCGGGGGGTAAATGTTGCTCCATCTCGCTCCACCTTCCCCGGGATCTCCAAGGATCCATGAACCATGGCGACATGCAGTGCGGTGCCCTTTTGGGGAGAAATATCTTTAAGGGGACTTTCCTTTACAACCTTTGCGGTGAGCGCTCTTCCGTAAACCGTGAGATTCAACTTTTCAAAAACCTTGGAGGTAATCTTATCGGTGAAGATGGTTAGATTTGGGGCCGCTTCCCGGAAGTCGAAGCGACGATAGATGGAAGTAGCATCGTAGCAATCGTGGGTACCGGGGATGAGGCAGATTGGGATATTCGCCTCCCGCACTATTCCGAAGAGGTGTAATACTCGGTCTAGAGTATTTCTCGAGGGATAATTGGAATCAAACAGGTCCCCGGCGATGAGAAAAAGATGAACCTTTTTCTCGATGGCGAGATTGACCACCTTTTCGAAAGTCTTAAGGAGCTGGAGACGTTGTTCTTTGCCCTTCTCCCCTAGACCGGTGAATTTTGCTCCAAGGTGAAGATCGCCCGTATGTAGGATCTTTACGATCATGCCCTTCCCCTTTCAAAACGAGCAGGAGAACCCCAAGACTTTAATTCTCCGTCTTGCCCAATTTCCCTGCCGAGGGGGCGATTGCGGACCGGAAAATCACTCCAGCAAGCGGCTTGCTATGCGATAAAGGAATCATTGTTCTGGCATTGATGAAATCGGTCTCCACGATGTTTTTGGGACACCCCGGGGTGATTATGGAGATCCTTGGTGCCATGCCTCTCATTTCTCCACGGAAAAGATCTTCTCGACCACTCCACCGCTCTCTCCCAGAGGACCGAGATACTCTCCATCCCTTTCCACCTCGATGCCCCTGGCGTTCCCAGCTCGGATAAAGATGCTTCGTTCAGCTCTCCATTCCTTGCTTTCCCCCACCGCGAGGGTGCCCTCATAGACCTTGACATCGTCGACGAGAACTCTTAACCAGCAACCCCTCTCATCTATCACCTTCACCCTTATGGTGAATTCTTGCAGGGAAGGGGTTATAATTTTGGGGGCTCTCGGAGGAGCGATTTCCGGTCCTGGTTGAGCTGTGTCCTCTAAGGTAGTTTCCGTCTCTTCCATCTCGATTTCCTCTTGGAATCTCTCGGCCTCCATCCTTTCTGGAGAAACGATGACCTTCCCCCTAAAGCTTCCCCAGATGAAGAGACCACCGAGAATCAAGAGACCCGCCAAAATTAAGATGGGCAAAGGTCGCCTGCGCTGAGATTTTAAGTCGATCAGAAGCGGGGTTCTCGTCTCTACTTTCTGGGGAATAGCTTTATATCGATACTCGTATTCTCTTATCAGGGGTTCACTATCTATATCCAGGAAGCGACAATAGGTTCTGATGAAAGCTTTTACGTAGAAATCGTCTGGGAGGATTTGAAATTCCTCATCCTCCAGAGCCTGGATGTACCTGGCCCGGATCTTGGTAGCTTCCTCAACGTCCTGGATGCTCTTGCCCAGTCTCCTCCGGCTTACTGAGAGGGTCTCGCCAACCGACCCCATAATCGTTCACCTCTAGGAGCGAGCTGTATGTTGCTCCTTCTCTTACTTTATCAAAAAAAGTTCTCCTTGGTGAAAAGATGCAATGCTCTTCAGAGGCAGCGTTGGGAGGTATTCTATTCCCTGCTTGATCTTTTTATCTGCTCAAGCTCTTCTCTGGTGATGAGGACTGCTCGGGGCCTACTTCCCTCATAGCTTCCAACGACACCTCTTTCTTCGAGTACATCTATCAGTCGTGCCGCTCGGGCATAGCCCACTCGGAGGCGCCTTTGAAGCATCGAGATGGAGGCCAAACCAGTGGTTACCACAAGCTCCATTGCATCGTCCAGGAGTTCATCTTCATAGCCAGTATGGCCAAATTTAGCGTGCTGTGCTTGAAGGATTTCTTCATTGTAGTGGGGTTTCAACTGCTTCTTGATGAAGTTTGTAATCAGCTCAATTTCTTGTTCGGTGACGAAGGCCCCCTGTATTCGTTTGGGTTTGAGAAGACCAGGGGCGATAAAGAGCATGTCGCCCTTGCCCACCAATTTTTCTGCTCCCCCTGCATCCAGAATGACCCTGGAATCCGTCTGAGAGGAAACGGCAAAGGTGATCCGTGTGGTGATGTTGGCCTTGATCAAGCCGGTAATTATGTCCACGGAGGGCCTCTGGGTGGCCACTACAAGATGAATTCCCACAGCTCTGGCCATTTGAGCGATGCGGCAGATGGCATCCTCCACCTCACCGGGAGAGGCCATCATTAAATCGGCCAGCTCATCGATAACGATTAAGATGTAGGGCATGAGTTCCATCCCACGATCCTTGGTCATAATGATTTTATTGTAGGCATCGATGTTTCTTGCTCCAAATTCTGCGAGAACCTCAAATCTATGCTCCATTTCCCCAACTGCCCAGGCCAGAACAGTTGCTGCTTGCTTGGGGTTGGTTATAACTGGCACTAAAAGATGGGGTAAATGATTGAATAGTGCGAGCTCTATCCTCTTCGGATCTATGAGGATCATTTTTACCTCATCCGGGCGAGCCCGAGTGAGGACTGATACAAGAATGCTATTTATGCAGACGCTCTTACCTGAGCCGGTGGCTCCGGCGATAAGGAGATGGGGCATATCACCGAGATCGGCTAGGACCGGGTGTCCTGAGATGTCCTTACCTACCCCAACCGTTAGAACTCCTCTGTCTTTGGCTTCGAGGGAGGTAAGGATATCGCCCGCCGTAACCAGCTCCCGATATTGGTTGGGAACCTCTATTCCGATGGCGGACTTGCCGGGAATGGGGGCCAGTATCCTCACATCCGCCGTTGCCAAAGCCAAAGCGATGTCGTCGGTTAAACTGAGGATGCGATTTACCTTAACCCCCGTGGCCAGCTGGAGCTCAAAGCGAGTGACCGTCGGACCCCTCACAACTTTGCTAACTGTGGCATTGACATCGAAGTTGCGTAGCATTCGCTCGAGAATATTGATGTTCTCTTTTATTCCCTTCCTGGAGGTTACACCTCTGGGGGGGGATGTCCGTTTGAGCAGAGAAAGGGGCGGTAACTGATAAGCCTCGGTGGAGGTCAGTTCCCTTTCCACCATTTTTAGCTGAGCTGTTTTTCTCGTGGAGGTGGTTGCCGCAAACTCCGGTGGAGCCTCCGATTCAGCCTCCTCTGCCTCCTCTACTATGAGAGTCGCAGGCTGCCTCTTCTCCTCGGCGATCCTCTCCGAATAATCCAACCGAGCTGTAAGTGGGCGGAGCTTAAGAAAGCGCCTTAATCTGGGATTCTGAAAAAGGATTCTCAAACCGCTCATCAAATTTGAGAGAATCTGTGAGAGAGAAAGAGATGTTGCAATAAGCCCCCCGATTATCAGTGAGGCGATAATTACAATATAAGCCCCCTTTCTCAATAGGGTTCCCAGAGTAAAGGCAAAGCAAGCGCCGGTGATCCCACCATATCTGGTCATGAGAAAGACATCGAATGCTCTTGAAAGTGGTATGCTGAAGTAGTCGAGGGCTACCAGATGGATCAGGGAAAGTAGACTGATGAAAAAGATGAAGAGACCCAGGCCAATCGATCTCACGTCCGCCCTCATCCCGGGCAACAAGAATGTTACACCCCAGCCCAGGAGAAAGACGGGAATTAGATATCTTCCCACCCCAACCAGGTATTTGAGGGCGAGAACGGTATTTGAGCCGACTATTCCAGTTGTCCCGCCTATGGCGGGGCTCACCAAAAATAGGACGAAGAGAGCAGCACCCGCGATTAGGGCTATGCCGTATATCTCGCCGAGATTGTCACTCTCTTTTCTAACCTTCTTTGCCATCTTCCCTATCCTTTAAGAGCGGCGAAAGTCACCGTCAGAGTTCCGATTCCAAGGCAATAGTAGGAGAAGACATCAAGGCGTCCTCGCTGCAGGAATTTCAGGAGATATTTTACAGCAAAGAATCCACTTATTGCTGCGGCGAGGAAGCCCCCGGACAAAGGTATAAAGGAAGTCCAAGTCTGGCACAGAAGAATTATTTTCCCCAACTTGCGCACGGTTGCCCCGAGAATTATGGGTATGGCTAAGAGAAAGGAGTATCTGGCGGAGGCCTCTCTTGTTAAACCGCGAAATAAACCCGCCGATATGGTTGCACCCGAGCGAGAGATGCCCGGAGCGATGGCACACCCTTGGGCCAGTCCAATAATTAGGGCATCGGTGAATTTGATCGCTCCCATCTTCCCCTTTTTTGAAGAAAAGCGCTCACTAAGCCATAATATAACACCGGTAACCAATAAAAGATAGCCAACCAGAAGGGGTTTACCGAAGAGTTTCTCAAAGGAGCTCTCGAAGAGAAGAGCTAGGATGACTGTGGGCAGTGTGCCCACAATGATCAGCCAGGAAAGTTTACGGAACGGATCATTGCGAAGACTGCGCTCCTTTATGCTCGCCAAAAAGGCGGAGATTAGCCGAACTATATCTCGCCGGAAAAAGGCAACAACTCCAGATAGAGTACCCAGGTGAAGTGCAACATCGAAACTAACTGGCGGTTCTGACCAGCCCAGGAAATATGGGGCTAGAACCAAATGGGCAGAGCTGCTGACGGGAACGAACTCGGTAGTACCTTGTATGATTCCTAGTGCGACTGCTTGTAGTAAGTTCATTGTTTCCTCTGATATCGATGCTGGTTAACTTCGACAAAAGTTGAGATTTTCCTCCCTTTACACTTCCACGATGATTGGCATGATCATGGGGCGCCGCTGGGTCTTGTCGTAAAGAAATTTTCGCAAAGTATTACGAACATCAGTTTTGAGGACGGTCCAATCGGTGACCCCACGCTCGGCACATTGCTCAAGGATGCTCTGAACACATTCCTTAGCCTCCTCGATTAGTTCTCCTGCCTCCCTAACATAGATAAATCCGCGGGAGACAACATCGGGACCAGCGACTATCTCACCTGTATCGGCACTAACGGCGACGATCACGATGAATATTCCATCGGTGGAAAGTAGTAGCCTATCCCTGAGAACTATGTCGCCGATGTCACCCACACCCAATCCATCAACGAGGATCGTTCCCACCGATACCCGCTCCTTTATTTGAGCGGAGGAGTCCGTAAACTCGATGATGCTTCCGTTCTCCGCTAACAGGATATTTTCGGGCGGTATTCCCATCTCCTTAGCCAAATCGGTATGGTGCTTAAGGTGTCTATATTCTCCGTGGATGGGGATAAAATATTTGGGCTTAACCAGGCCAATCATCAATTTGAGTTCCTCCTGGGCAGCATGCCCGGAAACATGAACGGGGGAAATCGTCTCGTAGAAGACATTGGCACCACGCTTGAAAAAGCGGTCAATGGTTTGGGCAACCGACTTCTCGTTACCCGGCACAGGGCTGGCAGAAAGGATGACCGTGTCTCCTGGGACTATCTTGATCCATTTGTGTTCCCCAGAGGCCATTTTACTGAGAGCGGAAAGGGGCTCACCTTGACTGCCTGTGGACATGACGACGACTTCCCTGGGAGGATATTTGTCGATTTCCCTGATATTGATGAGTAATCCATCGGGAATCTTCAGGTAACCGAGTTTAGAGGCGATCTCTATGTTATTCATCATGCTTAAGCCGGAGATTGCTAACTTCCGTTTGCTTCGAAAAGTGACGTTTGCCACCTGCTGAATCCGGTGAATATGGGAGGCAAAAGAGGCCACGATGATCCTCTTTTTAGCCTGCTTGAATATGTCCACCAACGCCCTTCCCACTATCCTTTCCGAGGGGATATACCCAGGTGTCTCAGCATTGGTGCTGTCGGAGAGAAGGGCAAGGACACCTCTCTCTCCGAGGGAGGCAAATTTGTCGAGTTGAGTGGCTCTCCCATCGATGGGCGTTTGATCCAACTTAAAATCTCCGGAGTGAACTATGGTGCCCACGGGGGTGTGAATGGCCAGTCCTACACCATCGGGTATGCTATGACAGACTCTTATGAACTCCAATTTGAACTGGCCGATCTGGAGGCTATTCTTTGGGGAAATTTCCCTGAGATCGACATCGGTGAGGTCATATTCCTCCAGTTTTCCTCTCACCAGTCCCAGGGTAAGCCTTGTTCCATAGAGAGGAACTTTGACCTCCTTTAGAATATAGGGCAGGGAGCCCACGTGGTCCTCATGTCCATGAGTGAGAATGATGGCCCGCACTCGCTCCCTGTTCTTTTTGAGATAGGAGTAGTCGGGTAGGACTAGGTCTATCCCAAGCATCTCTTCTTCGGGGAACATGAGGCCGGCGTCGATGACAAGGGTGTCTCTACCATACTCCACCACGAGCATGTTTTTGCCAATTTCGCCGAGCCCACCAAGAGGGATTAAGCGTAGTTTTGATGTCCTCTTTTTCGCCATAGTATCCTAGCTTACCAATGGATTAGGAATTAAAAAAAGGGGGGGGACTATAGGATTCCTGCATCCTTCATAACTTTTTCTAATTTTTCAATTTGTTCCCTTGTGGCACCCACAAGTGGCGGTCTCAAACTTCCCACATCTATGCCTTTCAGCTTCACCGCCGATTTGACCATTATCGGATTGGTCGTCATGAAGAGCGCCTTGAAGAGTGGTGAAAGGATAAGATGAATCTCGCGAGCCTTTTCAACGTCGCCATTTTTATAGCTCCTTACCATCTCCTTTATCTCTTTGCCCGCCACGTGAGAGGCAACGCTTATAACCCCATCGCCCCCAATCGCCAATATGGGCAGGGTCAAACTGTCATCTCCACTGTATATTCGAAAATCGTTGGGGGTTCCAGCAGAAATCTTTGACACCTGATCCAGGTTTCCGCTGGCCTCCTTCACGGCGACAATGTTTTTCACCGCCGATAACTTGACAACCGTCTCCGCCTCGATATTACAGGCGGTTCGAGAGGGGACGTTGTAAACGATCACCGGTAATAAAGTGCTCTCCGCTATCATTTTGAAGTGCCGATAAAGACCCTCCTGAGGCGGTTTGTTATAGTAGGGTCCAACCAGCATGCAGCCATCCACCCCAACCTTCTCAGCTCGATGGGTGAGCTCGATGCTTTCGCTGGTACAGTTATAACCCGTACCTGCGATGACCTTACCTTTACTTCCTACAGCCTCCTTGACGAATTTGAAGAGTTCAATTTTTTCATCGGGAGTCAGGGTCGGAGATTCCCCGGTCGTCCCGGAGACGACCACTCCATCGGAGCCATTCTCGATCAGATGGACAGCGAGTTCCTGAGCTCTACCGTAGTTAACGCTTAGGTCCGGATTGAAGGGTGTGACCATCGCCGTGAGAACCTCTCCAAAATCCATCTCAATTACCTCCCTAAAGTAAATATCAAGTTTGACTTTATAATCCCATGAGCTTGTCTAGGCCATAGATGAAGCCCTTTCTTTTCTCCACTTCTCTGATGGCCATGAGGACACCGGGCATGAATGAAGAGCGATCTATTGAATCGTGCCGGATGGTTAAGGTTTGACCGACCCCACCGAAGATTACCTCCTGATGAGCCACCAGGCCAGGCAGGCGAACACTGTGAATGTGTATATCCTCGGCCTTTCCACCCCGCACTCCTTTGACAGTCTCTTTCTCTACGGGACTACGAGATGTCTCCTTCGATCTCAATCCGGCTATGAGCTGAGCTGTCTTTAAAGCTGTCCCTGAGGGAGCATCAGCCTTTTGATTGTGATGGAGTTCAATGATTTCAACGTCGGGGAGGTACTTTGCCGCTATCTCGGAGAGCTTCATCATCAGCACCGCACCGATGGCAAAATTCGGTGCCACCACAACATTGGCGGGACCATCCTCTACCAGGGATTTAATCTCGGCCAGGTCAGTCTCGCTCATCCCGGTCGTTCCAACGACGGCATGAACCCCGCATTTCAGGGCGGTTCTAATGTTTTGCATCACGGCGGATGGGTGAGTGAAATCCACCATGACCTGCGCCGATTTTTCTTTAAGGCATGCCTCCAATTCGTCGGTGATGGTCACGCCCAAAGTCCCTCTTCCCAGCAATTCTCCAACATCGGATCCAACGGAAGAGACATCCACCGCTCCCACAAGGGACATGTCAGGTTCACTCAAAACGGCCTTGCATACTTCCCCTCCCATTCTCCCGGCAGCACCGGCCACAACGACTTTTATCATCTCAATCCCCCCAAATCTAACCCATTTTTTGGCGAGGGATGGTTAAACTCGCTCTTCAATGCGCATCCACCGCGCTAATTCTTCCTCCTCGAGAGGGCCAATTGCCGTTAAAACCATCCTATCGGTCTCGAATAGGGCCTTTGCTACCCTTTGCACGTCCTCGACGGTGACACCTTCGATTTTTTCTACCAGTTCATCGAGGGATAAAATCTCCCGGTGAACCAACTCCGACTTACCCAATCGAGCCATCCTGCTGTTCGTGTTCTCCAAGCTCAAAACCAGATATCCTTTGAGATACTCCTTGGCTCTATGTAATTCTTCGGGAAAGACACCATTTTTTACCAAATCGTCTATCTCCTTTTGAATCAGGCGCAATACCTCTTCGGCTTTGGAGGGTCTAGTTCCTGCATAGACGGCCATAAGACCGGCTTCGGTGTAGAGCGAATGATAGGAATAGATGGAATAAACCAAACCCCTTTTCTCTCTGATCTCCTGGAAAAGACGAGAGCTCATTCCGCCACCTAAGATGTTGTCCAAGATCACCAGGGCAAATCTGTCATCGTGCCTAGCATGCAGGCCCTGGGTCCCGTAACAGAGGTGTGCCTGCTCCGTTTGTTTTCGGTGGACCTTCACCCGTGACTTCACCGTTGGAATAATTTCGTGCCTGGTCAGATTTCCCCCACCATTGTCGGCGAAGTGCTTCTGAACGAGATCGACGAGCTCCTCGTGGTCGAGATGACCAGCGGCGGCAATCAGGATGTTTTTCGTGGCGTAACCTTTGGAGAAAAAATCCCGGACGTCCCCACGGGTAAATGACCTCACCGTCTCAACTTCCCCCAAAGCGCTTCTTCCCAGAGGATGGTTCCCCCAGAGGGCATCGACGAAGAGGTCGTGAATTTGCTCGTCGGGGGTGTCCATGTGGAGATTTATCTCCTCCAGAACGACTTCTTTCTCTGAAACAATGTCCTCTTCCTTAAAGAGTGGTCTCTGAAGCATGTCGGAGAGGACTTCAACCGCCACCGGCAAGTGTTCATCCAGAATGCGGGCGTGAAAGCAGGTGTATTCCTTAGCGGAAAAGGCGTTGAGTTCACCGCCTAGAGCTTCAAAGGTTTCCGAGATCTTTCGAGCCGAGTACTTCGCCGTTCCTTTGAATAACAGGTGCTCCAGGAAGTGGGACATCCCACTATATTTTTCCGGCTCGTCCCGAGCTCCCACACCCACCCAGAAACCCAACGCCACGGATCTGACATGAGGAATGGTTTCCGTGATTACCTTGATACCGGACTCCAGCTGGGTTTTACCGAAGATCATCGGCGGCTCCGTCTCGTGTGGGATTTCATTCCTTCTCCCCGAGGCTTAATCGCCTCACCTAAACCCAGATCCACGGCGGCCAGACTTATTCGGTTCTGCTTATCGATGTCTACGATCTCCACGAGGAGCTTATCTCCAGTTTTCACAACGTCCTCCACTGTGGGCACCCGCCTCTTGGCAAGTCTAGAGATGTGAACGAGACCTTCTCTGCCGGGGAGGATCTCCACAAAGGCTCCAAAGCTGGTGGTTTTGGTCACCGTCCCCATGTATCTCTCGCCAACCTTGGGTTCTTTCGTGATGGATTCAACGATCTCACGGGCTCTTTGGGTACCCATTTTATCCTTCGAGGCGATAAACACCGTCCCATCGTCCTCGATGTCGATGGTCACGCCGGTCTCCTCGATGATGCTGCGGATCATCCTTCCTCCAGGGCCGATAACCCCGCCAATTTTTTCGGGACTTATCTTCAGAACGACTATTCTGGGGGCGAATTCGGAGAGTTCTTCTCGGGGTTTGGCGATTGCCTCATTCATCCTATCCAAAATGTACAGTCGTGCCTCTTTTGCCTTTTCAAGTGCCTCCTTGAGCAGGTCCATTCCAATGCCGGCAATCTTCATATCCATTTGAAGAGCGGTGATTCCCTTGGCTGTCCCGGCTACCTTGAAATCCATATCTCCCAAGGCATCCTCCACCCCTAAGATATCCGTTAGAATCACCGATTTGTCCCCCTCTTTGACTAAGCCCATGGCAATGCCGGCGACGTGCTCCCGCATGGGAACACCGCCATCCATTAACGCCAGGCTACCAGCGCAGACGCTGGCCATGGAAGTAGAGCCGTTCGACTCGAGGACCTCAGCCACCAATCTGATGGTGTAAGGAAAATCCTGCTCCGGTGGAATGAGGGGAAGGAGGGCCCGCTCAGCAAGGGCGCCATGGCCGATCTCTCGTCTTCTGGGGCCTCGCAGTATTCCAACATCTCCCGTACAGAAAGGAGGAAAGTTGTAGTGGTGCATAAAACGTTTTGTCTCCTGCACGCCCAGATCGTCTATCCTCTGTTCCTCGCCAGTGGTTCCCAGGGTAAGGATGGAGAGTACCGCGGTTTGTCCTCGCATAAAGAGACCGGAGCCGTGGGGTCGGGGAAGGATGCCCGCCTCGCAAGAGATGGTTCTAATCTCGTCCGGTCTTCTGCCATCAATTCTGACTTCACCCTCCAGGATCATCCTTCGGACTTCCTCTTTCTTAATTTTATCGAGAACGGAGGCGATGTAGTGTTCCTTCCCCTCAAGCATGGTGGTGAGTCGCTCCGTCGCTTCGTCCTCTATCAGGGCGATGGCCTCTTCCCGAGCTAGCTTATCGGGGCTTTTGAGTGCATCTCTCAGTTCGTCGGTGGCATATTCCCTCACTCTTTGCTCAACCACAGCATCGGTGGCGGGAGGCACGACCTCTCTTTTGGGTGTACCAACTTCACTTCTGAACTCCTCCTGAAAGTCGATCAGCTTGTTTATAGACTTTTGTGCCTCCTCCAGGGCCTGCAGGACATTCCCTTCACCCACTTCTTTTGCCCCTGCTTCGACCATGAGGATGGCTCCCCTGGTACCAGCCACTACAATATCCATTTCGCTGTGATCAAGTTCCTGGAAGGTGGGGTTAATAATCCATCTCTCTCCTATCCGTCCGATCCTGACCGCTCCCAATGGTCCCTGAAAGGGGATATCGGAAATGGTCAGTGCGGCTGAAGCCCCCAACAGTGCTAAAACATCGGGGGGATTAACCTGATCGACGGAGAAAATGGTGGCAATGATCTGAATCTCGTGTCTGAAATCAGAGGGGAAAGAAGGTCGGAGAGGCCGATCTATCAATCGGGCATTGAGGATAGCGCTCTCGAGGGGGCGACCTTCACGCCTGAAGAAACTACCGGGTATCCTACCCACTGCATACATCTTTGCCTCGATATCCACGGTGAGAGGAAGAAAATCGACGCCCTCTAAGGGTTTTTCTGAAGCCACGGCGGTAACAAGAACGACTGTGTCTTCACATCTTACAACCGCCGCTCCATTAGCTTGTCGGGCAAGCTTTCCTGTTTCGAGGGAGATGGTTTTACCCCCCAATTCAATCTCTCTTTTTATCACTCGCATTGAACTATCTCTGCCTCCTTGAAATTTAAAGATGATCTCCATTCATAAAAATGAAGGGCATGCCCGCCCTTCTAGTCACGCAATTTCAATTTTTCGACCACGTTTCGGTACCGCTCGATATCGAGTTCTTTAAGGTAATTCAGCAATCTTCTTCTCTGCCCCACCATCTTCAAAAGACCGCGGCGGGAGTGATTGTCCTTTCGGTGTTCCTTGAGATGATTGGTGAGTCCCTTGATGCGAGTGGTCAAGATAGCGATCTGTACTTCCGGGGAACCAGTATCGGTCTCGTGTTGTTGGAACTGCTTAATTAGGTTGGACTTTTCTTCCTTTGGCAAAGCCAAACTCCATTCACCTCCTTTATTTGAACCCATTTACCGAGAAAGCGTTGGTGAGTCGTCATCCCAGTAAATGGTAGAGGGGATATTTCCCCCTCTATTTTCTGAGAGAAATTCTAGCATACTTTAAGGGGGGAGTAAATGAATGGCTTGTGCCGGCTACTTTCTAAGCCTTTTCATGATCCGCCTGGTGGTTTGAATATCCTTTTTTATCCGATCAGCCAGGGACTTTTCATCTCTAAAGGTTTTGACATCTCGAATCTTATGGTATATCTCCAGCTCCACCCGTTTCTCGTAGAGCTCTCCATCAAAATCCAGTATGTGCGCTTCTATTCTGGGCTTCTTGATTCCCAGGGTGGGACTGGTTCCAATGTGAATCGCACAGATCTTGCGACCACCATTTAAGTGAATGAGACCAGCATATACTCCTTCTCCTGGAACCGAGGCTTTGTCATGGGTCTCGATGTTTGTGGTGGAAAAACCGAGTTTGGAACGAGCCAGACCGGTCCCCTTAACCACCCAACCGCTGATCCTGGGGTATCTACCCAAAATCTCCCTGGCGGCTTCCATATCCCCTCGCTGGAGAAGATTTCGGATGCGGGTGCTGCTAACGGGCATTCCTTCAAGGTAAAGAAGAGGCAGGCAGATGACATCAAAACCACACCTCCTGCCATAATCCTCTAGGAGAGCGACGCTTCCCCCCGCTCGCCTGCCGAATTTAAAATCCTCACCAACGACCACACAGGTCACGTGGAGGGCTTTCACCAGGATATTTTCGATGAAATTCATGGGAGCTAGATCGGCAAACTCCTTAGTGAATGGAATGACCAGGAGGAAATCCACACTCAGGTCTCCGATAAGTTCGGCTTTTAAATCCAAGCTGGTCAGAATGGGCGGATAGCTGCCGGGGCTGGTCACTTCCAGGGGATGGGGTTCAAAGGTGACAATAATGCTCGGGACTCCCCTCTCTTTTGCCTCTTTGACCACGGTCTTTATGATTTCCTGATGGCCTCTGTGGACGCCATCGAAAACACCAACGCTGGCCACGCTCTCTGATACCGTTGGTTTAAGATTCTCCACACCATACACAATCTTCATGAGCTAACCACTCCCTCCGACGCAAAGCGGTCTTGCAATTATCTCCCCTGGTTTTTGTCCTAAACCCCTCTCGATGGGTCTCGTGGTTTTATCGACAGCCAGAAGTTCACCGTTGGTATCCCACAACTGTACGATCTCACCTTCGTCGAGAGTATACTTTGGTTCTATCATTTCCTCTCGCAAGGGAGCCCCATTGAGGATTTTTTGGACGAAGGACTCCTTAATGACAATCACTGGGTACGACAAAGCCTTATTCATCGGAATCAATATCTTATTTAGACTTCTTTCCTCAGTAATTTTGCTTAATTCTTCCAGGCCAAAAGCTTCCCTTATCTCAAACTTGCCCGCTCTCGTTCGAGTGAGATTGCTCATGTGGGCACCACAGCCCAGGGCTTTCCCTACATCAGCACACAGGGTGCGAATATAAGTCCCCTTGGAGCAACCAACTCGAATGCTTGCTCTCGGATAGTCGTCAGCTTTCACTTCCAGCAACTCCAACTTATAGATATCCACCAACCGTGGTCGCCGTTCAACTTCGATGCCTTTGCGGGCGAGTTTGTAAAGGGGTTTTCCCTTATGTTTAATTGCCGAGGTCATGGGTGGAATCTGCCAAGTTGGTCCCTTGAAATCCTTTAAAGCATTGATGATTTCCCTCTCCTCCACCGAGCAGGGCTTCCGTGAGAGGACCCTCCCTGTACCATCTTGAGTATCCGTCTCGATTCCCAAAGTCATCTCGGCAACGTACTCTTTGGAATCGGATTGGAGAAACTGAGCTAAGCGGGTTGCTTTCCCGAGGCAAATAACCAGCACACCCGTGGCGAGTGGATCAAGCGTTCCAGCGTGCCCGACCCTTCGGCTACCCGTCAGTCTCCGAATCCTTTGAATAACATCGTGAGAGGTCATCCCCTTTGGCTTATTTACAATTAGAATGCCGTTCATCGCTTTCGAGGAGCTTTAGTAGAACATCGATGGTTTTCTCCAAATCGTAGGGCGAGGAAAAACCAGCAGCGCTGGGATGCCCCCCGCCCCTGAACTTCTCTGCCAACTTGCTCACATCAATTTTCCCCTTGGAACGGAGACTAACTTTGATCGTTCCATTGGTCATCTCTTTTAAGATTGCGGCTACTTCAGCTTCCTTTACCGCTCTCAAGAGATCAACAAAGTTTTCAGTTTCCTCCATTTCCGCTCCACCAACGGCGGGGAGATCCCTCTGAGAAACAAAGGAATAGGCGATTCCTTTCTCCGGCAGGAATTTGGCTCTATCAAGGACCCTTCCCAAAAGCTTTAGACAGGGAAAGGATAAATTTTCGTAGACGTTCTGGAAGATGTAAGCGGGGGAAACACCATACGCCAACATCTCCTGTGCTACCCGGAACGTCCTCTGGTTCGTGTTTGAATATTGGAAGCGTCCCGTATCCGTGACTATTCCTGTGTAAAGACAGGTAGCAATATCTCGATCGAGTTTTTGACCAAGCCGTTGGCTAATTGTGAAAATGATCTCGGCCGTAGCCGAATAGCTTTCATCCACTACATTAAGATGACCAAATCTGGTATTGTCGCGATGGTGGTCGAGATTTATCAGTAGGCGGGCTTTTTGAGCAGGAGCTCGCATCTTTCCCAACCTCTCTAAGTTAGCGCAATCGATAGCGATAAAACAGGTGGGTTGGGAGGGACACTCCGAAGGGCCCCTCAGGAATTCTTTGCCCGGAAGAAAGGAGTACTGAGGAGGTAGTTCGCCATTGGCGGGATGACCCACGAAAACCCGCTTGCCCATCTTTCTGAACAGGAGCCCCAATCCTAGAAGCGAGCCGATAGCATCTCCATCGGGATTTACGTGCGTGGCGAGTATAAACTCTTCCTCCCTGCGGATCAGATCAACCAGCGATGAGAGATCACCGTGTCTGCCGACAGGCAGGTCAACTCCCCTCATTATCCTCCTCCAAAGCATCGACGGACGTGGTGGAATGAAGGTGCTTTATCAACTCCGAAATGCGCATCCCCTCTTCTATGGACTTATCGATCTCAAAGACGAGTTCGGGAAGAAACTTAAGTCTAACTCTTTTGCCTAATTCGCTTCTGATATGGCCCCTTGCATTCTTTAGACCCCTCAAGGATCTCTCACGCTCCTTTTGATCACCCAAAACGCTGAGGAAGACCGTGGCGCATTTGATGTCCGGCGAGATCTCCACCGCGGTTATAGTGACAAACCCTATTCGGGGATCCTTGAGATCTTTTTTGATGATGTCACTTATCTCTTTCTTAAAAACCTCTCCTAAACGAGAAGGGCGGGAGCGTTCCATCTCTTCCCTCTTTTATTAGAATACAACAGAAATTCAACCTCATTCTTCGAGCATAAGAGTGGTTATATGATTATCGAGGATGTTCGCTTTGTTGAGCTGCTCCACAAAGCGTTCCACCTTAAAGAGAAGCTTTTTCGCCTGATAGTTAGTTTGGGCGATGCAAGCGATGCCCAACGAGGCCCTCTGCCAGAGGTCATGATGGTCTATCTCCGCCGCTGAGACACCAAATTTATTCTTAACTCGATCGAGAATACTTTTAACAACCTGTCTCTTCTCCTTGAGCGAACCGCACTCTGGCAGGAGCAGTTCTAGTCTGGATACTCCTATCACCATTTCTCTTCACCCACTGAGCGGCAGTCTTATTCGCGCGATTTCTCCACCAGGGTAAAGGTCTCGATCATATCTCCCACCTTGATATCCTGGAAGTTCTCCAAGCCGATACCGCATTCAAAACCGGCTTTTACCGTGGGGACATCCTCTTTGAACCGACGGAGGGAGGCGATGGATCCTTCGTAGATGACTACCCCATCCCTGATCATTCGAGCTTTAGAGCCTCGCTCAATTTCGCCATCGAGGATAAAAGCCCCGGCCACCGTTCCCACCTTAGAAACCTTGAAGGTAGCCCGGACATCTGCCCGTCCTAACTCCACTTCTTCAAACTTGGGTTTCAGCAAACCAGCTTTGGCGGTCTCGATATCCTCAATAACCTGGTAGATTACTCGATAAGTTCTTAAATCTATCTGCTCTCTTGTAGCCAGCTCCTTGGCCTTGGGACCTGGCCGCACATTGAATCCAATGATGATAGCATTGGAGGCCGCAGCGAGCATGACATCAGTCTCGGAGATAGCACCAACCCCCTTATGGATCACATTCAGTCTTACCTCGTCCTGCCCGATCTTTTCCAGGGCTTCCTTGAGAGCTTCGATCGAGCCTTGGGCATCTCCCTTAATCACCAAATTTAATTCTCGGACTTCTCCCTCTTTTATCCTTTCAAAGAGATTATCAAGGGTCACAGCCTTTCTTTTTCTCATTTCAATTACCCGCCGCTTCAATGCTCTCTCCTCGGCTATCTCTCGAGCAGCTTTTTCGTCCGCAACCACCTTCACCTCGTCTCCAGCTTGAGGGACGGAAGAAAGCCCCAATACCTCTACGGGCATAGCCGGAGTGGCTTCGGTGATCTGATTTCCCTTGTCGTCCATCATTGCTCTAACTTTACCGTGAGCTAGTCCAGCCACGATGGCATTGCCCACCCTTAAGGTTCCCCGGTGAACGAGCACGGTAGCAACGGGCCCCCGCCCCTTATCCAACTTGGCTTCGATGGCCACGCCGCTCGCTGGGCCCCCGTAGTTGGCCTCCAGTTCCCGCATGTCCGCCACCAAAAGGATCATCTCTAGAAGCTCCTCGATGTTTATCTTTTGCTTGGCAGAAACCTCAACGAAAACGGTGTGCCCACCCCACTCCTCCGGAGCAAGATTATGCTCGGTGAGCTGCTTTTTCACCTTTTCGGGATTTGCCTCTGGCTTGTCTATCTTATTTATTGCTACTAGTATGGGAACGTTTGCCGCCCTGGCATGATCGATGGCCTCTATGGTTTGGGGCATCACCCCATCGTCGGCGGCTATAACCAGAACGGCGATGTCAGTGACCTTAGCCCCTCGGGCCCTCATGGCGGTGAAGGCCTCGTGACCCGGTGTATCAATAAAGGTAATCTTTCTCCCATCACGAACAACCTGATAAGCGCCGATATGCTGGGTAATTCCACCAAATTCCTGCGAAATCACATCGGTTTTCCGAATGACATCGAGCAGGGATGTTTTGCCGTGGTCAACATGGCCCATGACGGTAACAACGGGGGAACGGGGTCTTATGTCGGTTGGGGCTTCCACATATTCCTCCCCCATCTCCTCGGGGAAGATAATATGGGCCTCATAGCCAAACTCATCGGCCAGAACATTGATGGCCTCATGGCTCAAGGGCTGGTTTATGGTAACCATCTCCCCCAGGCGCATGAGTATCTTTATGAGATCGGTTGGGCTTTTGCCCACCATCATTGCGAATTCCTTAACGGTTGTCCCCTCAGGCACTCTCAGTTCTTTGAAGGTTTTCTTCTTCAATTCCGGGGGTTCTTTTGCCTTGGGTTTTTCGGAAATCTCAGCGGATTTCCCCTCCGCGGCGGACTCATCCTTGCTCGCACGAAACCGTTCTACCGTGCTCTCTTCCAGGGTGGCGAAGTGGTTCTTCACCCGTATCCCCATCGCATCGAGCTTCTTAATGAGCTCGGCACTGGACAGGCCCACTTCTTTGGCCAGTTCATGGACTCTTACTTTGTTCACAAAGCATCACCTAGTACCCGTCTTGGATGAGAAGTGCTCAGAGAGGGCGACCGCCAACTTCTCAATCTTTTTCTCACTTTCGGGAACTTCAAGAGCGGCCGAAAATCTCTTTTTCCTGACCGCCAGGTCAAGACAGTCCTTTTTGGGACACATATAAGCACCTCTCCCGCTCGCTCTGCCCGTGGGATCGAAATCTATCTCTCGAGTGGGGGTGCGAACGATTCTGAGCAACTCCCTCTTTGGTTTCACCTCTCCGCAACCGATGCAGGTCCTGAGGGGTACTTTCTTCTTAGCCACCTACATTATCCCCTTCTCACTCCAACCTCTTGTGAACTCCACAGTAAGCGCTACCGGGCTTAGCTCTATTTTTGCACTGTTTTCCTGAAGAGGTTATCGCCTGGCATTTTCCCTTCGCCAGAGCCTTCTCCAACAAAACTTTGGCCTTCTCCTTGGTTTGAGACTCGCTCTCGATATCAATTCGCCAGCCAGTGAGCTTCGCTGCCAACCGAGCGTTCTGCCCCTCCTTTCCAATGGCCAAAGAGAGCTGGTCATCGGGGACGATCACCTCGGCCGTGTGTTCCTCCTCGTCAATTTTGACCCCCTTGACCTTGGCGGGACTCAAAGCATTGGCAACGAAGGTGGATGGGTCTTCATTCCACTCCATGATATCGATCTTCTCACCACGCAACTCGTTTACGATCATGCGCACTCTAGAGCCACGGGGACCCACGCAAGCACCCACCGGATCGATGTTTGGATCCCGCGAGGCCACGGCGACTTTTGATCGATGACCTGGCTCTCGAGCCACAGTTTTTATTTCCACAAACCCATCAAAGATTTCGGGGACCTCCAACTCAAAAAGCCTCTTAAGGAGACCCGGGTGAGTCCTGGAGACGATGATCTGTGGCTCTTTAGTGGTACGACGAACTTCCACGATATAGGTCTTGAGACGAGTCCCATGGTCGTACCTCTCCGTGGGAATCTGCTCAGTTGGAGGAAGCAGGGCTTCGACCCTGCCCAAATTGACCAGGGTATATCGCTGGTCGCTTTGCTCGATGATGCCGGTCACAATATCACCCTCACGACCGACATACTCTTCATACATCAACTCGCGTTCCGCTTCGCGGATTCTCTGGAGGATGACCTGCTTGGCAGTCTGTGCGGCGATACGGCCAAAGTTGTCCGGGGTTACTTCGACCTCGACTACTTCCTCTTTGCCATCACGCTCGACCACTTTTTCAGAAAAGACTTTTATCTCTCCGGTCTCTTTATCGATTTCCACCCTGACATTTGGCCCCGCTCCATAATCTCGCCTGTAAGCAGAGACTAGAGCACTTTTCAAAGCCTCTAGAATAATATCCGGATCGATCCTCTTTTCCCTTTCAATTTGTCTCAAAGCCTCGATGAGCTCCGAATTCATTGCCAAGCTCCTCTCAAAATACCAGACTTACAACTAAGTGTGCTTTGGAAACAAGACCGTAGGGTATCTCCACCAACTCGCCATCACACTGGATGGCAAAGGATTCGTCCCCCGCTGATTTTAATACTCCCTTGAACTGCCTCCTGTTATTTAGAGGCTTGATGGTCCGCACAAAGATATTGGAGCCGATGAATCGCTGAAAATCCTTTGGCTTCTTTAATGGGCGCTCGATTCCCGGCGAAGAGACTTCCAGATTATACGGGGTTGCGATCAGATTTGCCCTACCCAGAGCTTGACCAATCACCTCGCTCGCACGACTGCAGGCATCCAGATCCACCCCATCTTCTCTGTCGATGAAAATGCGCAAGACCAAGCCCACCAGCTCCCTCTTAAGTTCTACACCGACCAACTCGAACTCTTGCTCTTCCAAAATGGGAGAGATTAGTTGTTCAACTTGCAAAACCGTCTTTGCCTTATCCATTTCCCCAACCTAATGAAAAGAGTGGGTTGCTACCCACTCCAATAATTGCGATTTAAGAATAGCATATTCGAGTAAATGGCGCAAGAAAGACCTCGTTACTTCCTCCGTGGGAAGAGATGTTCGATCATATCGGCGTACATTCCTAACCGCGCCATCAAACCCCGAAAAAAGCCCAGTTTCTCCTCCTTCATGATGTGGGTGGCATCATCGAGGGCAACCTCCTTTACTTTGGCCCCACTATCCTTGGCGTGCTTGGTAAAAATTAGCTCGACAGCGAAACCCGTCGTGGAAATATCCGGCATATCCTCCAAGAAAGCCCTTTTAAGGGCCCTTTGTCCCGATATAAAGGGGACGAGGCTTTGTGAGATGTCCGTGCGAAACCTTCCCCCTGAGAATTTACCCACGGTCATCATCAGCTCCTCGTCCGAGAGGAGAGGATCAATCAAATTCTGAATATGTTGAGGGGTCAGACCAACTAAATCCGCATCCAGGAAGACCAGAATATCGGCATCTGTGGCTTCTATTCCACTCTTCAGAGCTGCTCCCTTGCCCCCATTCGATTCACGACTAACTAGCTTGACCCCCAAGTATCTTTTAATTATTTCAGCCGTCCCATCGGTGGAACCATCGTCAACCACAATGATCTCATCAGCAAGGGGAGTTTTGGTCACCACATCTAGAACGGCGCCGACTCTCTTTTCTTCGTTATAGGCGGGTATGATAATGGCTGTTTTGTGATCATTATCTTTTTTCATTCACACTCCACAAGGAAAACGTGAGCTAATAGGCTCTGGAGAAATAGACCACCCATCCTCTTTTCCCACACGCAACGCACTTTCCGGCCTGCCGCTCTCCTAGAGGAATGCACCGAATGGTGGCCATGGTCTTCTCCTTAACTTTCTCTTCGCAATCGGGAGAGTCACACCAGGGAGCGAGAATAAATCCCCGATGCTCACTGAGGATGGCCTCCATCTCATCTATGCTTGAAGCTGACCGAGTATTGTCGTCGCGAAACTTCTTTGCTCGCTTAAAGAGATCGGCCTGGATCTCATCAAGAAGCACGCCCACTCGCTGGGCCACCTTTTCTTCGGGAACGAACTCTTTCTCTCTCGTGTCCCGTCGGACCAATACGACCTGTTTCTTCGCAACATCCTTCGGGCCGATCTCCAGACGAAGAGAAACCCCTTTCAGCTCCCACTCGTTGAATTTCCAACCCGGAGTGTACTCGCTGCGCCAGTCCACTTCAACTCCATAGGCGACCTTCAGCAGCCTTTCGACCTCCTCAACCCGGGGAGCAACGATCTTTTTTTCCTCTTCCCTTCCCCAGATGGGAATGATAATGACCCGGATGGGTGCGATCTTGGGTGGAAGAATAAGACCACTATCATCGCCGTGGGTCATTATAATGGCTCCGATCAGCCTTGTAGACACCCCCCAGCTAGTTTGCCAGACGTATTTGCGCCTCCCATCCATATCTTGGAAGGTGATATTGAAAACCTTGGCAAAACGTTGGCCCAAGTTGTGAGAGGTACCCACCTGAAGGGCTTTACCATCGGTCATAAGGGCCTCCAAGGAGTAGGTTCTCAATGCTCCCGCGAACTTTTCTCGCTCCGTTTTCTCCCCCGTCAAGACGGGAATGGCCAGGTCATTCTCGATAAAATCTTTATAGACACCGAGCATCTTGAGGGCCTCTTCTTCCGCTTCTTCCTCGGTGCGGTGAGCGGTGTGTCCCTCCTGCCACAGAAACTCCGTCGTTCGCAGGAAGAGCCTGGTTACCTTCTCCCAACGAACAACGTTAGCCCACTGGTTAATCAGGACGGGTAGATCGCGCCAGGAATCGATCCACTTGGCGTACATACTACAGATGATTGCCTCAGAGGTGGGCCGGATGGCCAACCTCTCCTCGAGCTTCTCTTTGCCGGCCTCCGTCACCCAAGCGACCTCGGGAGAAAATCCCTTGACGTGCTCGGCTTCCTTGGCAAGCAAACTTTCGGGAACAAACAGGGGAAAGTAGGCATTCTGATGACCGGTGGCCTTGATTCTGGCATCGAGCAGAGACTGTACTTTCTCCCAAAGGGCATAACCATAGGGCCGGATGACCATACACCCTTTTATGGGAGAATAATCAGCCAGTTGAGCTTTGATAACGACATCGGTGTACCAGCGAGAAAAATCCTTGCTCTTGTCGACAATTGCTTCGACAAATTCAGCTTCCTTCTTCTCCACGGGTAGGGATCTCCTCCTCGTATTTCCTTATCTCTTCCATTAGCGCATCGATCAGGTCACCCTCCGGTACCTTTCGAACTACCTCTCCCTTGGCAAAGAGGAGACCCGCCCCTCTACCAGCGGCAATCCCCACATCCGCTTCCCTAGCCTCACCGGGTCCATTGACCACGCAACCCATGACTGCAATTTTGATGGGTGCTCTGCAATGAGAGATTCTCCTCTCAACTTTCTCAGCAAGAGAAATCAAATCTACCTCGCACCTGCCACAGGTAGGGCAGGAGATAAGCTCCGGTCCCCTTCTCAAACCCAGCGCCTTGAGAATCTCGAAACTGACCCTAACCTCCTCCACGGGATCGGCCGTGAGGGAAACCCTGATGGTATCTCCGATGCCCTCATTGAGCAACACACCAAGGCCGATGGCCGATTTGACCGCCCCCACAAGGAGAGTTCCGGCCTCAGTTATACCTAAATGTAATGGATAATCCACTTTTGTGGCAAGCATTTTATAGGCATCGATGGTCACCGGAACAGAGGAGGCTTTCACCGAGACCACAATGTCGCGGAAATTCAGATCCTCGCAGAATTTAATGTACTCCAAAGCACTATCTACTAGAGCCTTAGCCTGTCCCTCCCTCACCTCAGCGTACTTTTTGTGAAGAGAGCCGGCATTTACACCAATTCGGATGGGGATTCTCTTCTCCCTCGCTTTCTCGACGATCATCTTTACACGATTCTGGTCTCCGATGTTACCCGGATTTATCCGTATTTTATCCACCCCAGCTTCCAAGGCCGCCAGAGCCAATCGATAGTCGAAGTGGATGTCGGCGATTAGGGGGATACATATTTTCTTCTTGATATCCCCCAAAGCTGCCACAGCTCTCGTGTTGGGCACGGCCATGCGCACAAGCTCACAGCCAACTGCCTCCAACTCCTTAATCTGAGCAATGGTGGATTGAACATCCTCAGTTTTTGTGGTGGTCATGGATTGGACGGATACGGGAGCACCACCGCCAATTTTAACCCCTCCGACTTTTACCTGACGCGAGAAACGCCGCACCGAGCTCATCTATATCCCTCCGAAACTTGCAACTAATCTTTGGATATCGGCCAAAACTAGATAAACCATGAGAAAGAGCAAAAAAAGCATTCCAGCTCCTTGGATCGCGATGAGCAGGCTTGGTTCAATGGGCCTTCTTCTGATCAATTCTATCCCCGCGATGAGTATCCTACCACCATCCAAGGGGGGCAAAGGAAAGAAGTTGAAGATCCCGAGAAAGATGCTCATCACGGCGAGCATGAGGAGAAAATCAAGGATGCTTCCCCTGGCAACCCTCGCTGCTTCCTGGACAGCTCCGATGGGGCTTCTCAAACCACGAACGAACTCGCCAAGCCTCTGGGTAAGAAACTCAAATAAGATCTGGCACATCTTAATTGTCCATTGAGCGGTCATGATCGTGGCCTTACAGAAAGCAACAAAGGGGTTTTCCCTTTTCATTTCCGTGGTGACCTCGATGCCCAGGAAACCATGAGAATCCCTCGTCGTTAGGGTGGGATAAAGAAGCATCAACTCTCCCTCCCTGACCACTCCAACTTTAATTTGCTTATTCGGGTTAGCTCGAATAATCTCTACAGCCTCTCCCCATTCGTTTATCCTCTTTCCATCAACAGAAATTATCTTATCGCCGGGTTTGAAACCGGCCTCAACGGCTGGCGCATTCGGCCACACCTTGACTATGGTCGTCGTGGGAACCATAAAGCCAGCCATCAGTACGGTAGCTATCAAGAAGATGGGGAGAATCAGATTCATCACCGGTCCCCCCAGGAGGATGCCCAACTTTCTCCATACCGATTGGAACTCGAGAAATCTACCTTTGTCCTGAGGAGGGGACTTTTGGGGATCAAAGTGGGCGAATCGACAGTACCCACCAAAGAAAACCAAGGTCAATCCATAGGTGGTTTCGCCGCGGGTGAAAGAAAATATTCTTGGACCGGGAAAGCCGAGCATAAATTCATCAACTTTCACCCTCATCAGTTTGGCGACGAGGAAATGCCCAAGTTCGTGAGCGAATATTAAAAGCCCTATACCCAGAATGGCGACTATGACCATCAAAGTTCACTTGCCCTTTTTATTAACTCTTTGGTTCTGTTCCGCGCCCACCTTTCGACCTCCTTGAGCACGCTGAGGTCGTTGGCATTCCGTGGAGAATGGGTATCCAGCGTTTGACCTATGATTTGAGGTATCAGGATGAAAGGAATCCTTCTGTCTAAAAATGCTGCTACTGCCTCCTCGTTGGCGGCATTCAAAACCGCTGGATATGTCCTCCCATTCCTGGCTGCTTGGAGCGCAAGTTCGAGGCAGGGAAAATTCACCAAATCGGGTTTCTCGAAGGTAAATTGGCCCAAATCTGAAAAATCCAGGCCGGCGAGGGGAGACGATAATCTCTCGGGAAATGAGAGGGCATATTGAATGGGTATGCGCATATCCGCCCATCCCAGATGCGCTTTTATGGAACCATCCCTGAACTCCACCATGGAGTGGATTATGCTCTGGGGGTGGATAACCACCTCGATCCTATCGTAATCGATTCCAAACAGAAAATGCGCTTCGATGATCTCAAGACCCTTGTTCATCAAGGTGGCCGAATCGATGGATATCTTCCTTCCCATTTTCCAGCGAGGATGAGCTAAAGCCTCCTCCACGGCAACATCTTTCAACTCCTCGAGCCTTTTCCCCCTGAAAGGTCCCCCGGAACCGGTAAGGAGGAGTCGAACCACGTCGCCTGGGCTTTCACCCTGAAGGCACTGGAAGATGGCACTGTGCTCGCTGTCCACGGGAATTACCCTCGCTCCTCTTTTCTGGACGAGACCCCTTACTATCTCCCCGCCCACGACCAGGGACTCCTTATTAGCCAGAGCGAGCTCCTTGTCTGCCTCGATTGCGGCGATGGTCGGATCCAAACCAGCGGAGCCAACAATGGCATTGACTACGAGGTCGCTCTCGGGAAGCGAAGCCAACTCCTCTAAACCCTCCGCGCCGACAAGTACCCTGACCTTTCCTTCCACTCGTTTTTTTAGCTCCATGGCCGCCGCCTTGTCCAACACCGCGACGATTTGAGGCCGCAATTCGATTAACTGTTCTTCCAGAAGGTCGATGTTTTTATGAGCGGATAGTCCGAGGACCTTGAAGCGTTTGGGGTGCTTTTTGATGATCTCAACCGTCTGGCATCCAATCGATCCGGTGGACCCCAGTATTGTTACTCTTTTCATGTCTCACCTCAGAGGAGCAACTTCAGGAGGTAATAGGCAACTGGAGCGGTGAAAATGAGACTATCAAATCTGTCTAGCACACCTCCGTGTCCGGGGATCAAAGAGCCAGTATTTTTGACCCTCATCTCCCGCTTCAGGCGAGATTCAGCCAGATCACCCAGGGGAGAGGCGATCCCGATGGCCAATCCCAATATCGATCCCCTAAGGAAGGAAAGCCAGGGGAAGAATGCCAGACAGATCAGACCGAGCGAAATTGAGCTCGCTAGCGCTCCCCCAATCGTCCCCTCCCAGGTCTTATTGGGGCTGACTTGAGGGGCAAGCTTTCTCTTGCCGATCTTGACTCCAGCTCCATAGGCGGCCGTATCACAAACCCAGGTGCCGATGAATACCAGGAGCATAAGAAATGGGCCATGCTCGCCAAGTCCCCTGATTAAAATCGTATGAGCGAGTAGAAATCCAATGTAAAAGCTACCAAAGATGGTCAAGGTACTGTTGGAAATGCTGGTCCTGCCCAGGGTGAATATCTGCCAGATGAGGATGGTAAAAACCGAAAGGGCCAGAGCAAACATCATTCCTCCCTCTTTCCCCAAAAGAGCACCCAAGCACAGGAAAAGACCCCCCAACATTCCCAAAACGGCGTTTGGTTGCATGCCTCTAAAGCGGAGCAAGGAGTAAAATTCGTCCAAACTGAACAGTACGATCGCAAGGATCACCAGAAAAAAGGGGTATTTTCCCAAAAACAGAAGGCCAATTAGCAGCAATCCGCCGACGATGGCACTAATGATCCTTTGTTTGAGCATGACTTAATCCGCCTCCAATCCACCAAATCGCCTCTTCCTTTGTTGAAATTCGTAGATCGCCTGGTAAAAATCGGCCTTCTCAAAATCCGGCCATAGTGCGGCGGTCACCCAAAGTTCGGTGTAGGCTATCTGCCAGAGCAGGAAGTTGCTCACCCGGAGTTCACCGCTGGTTCTTATGAGCAACTCCGGATCGGGGCTCCCGGATGTATAGAGATAATCTGCCAGAGTCTCAGGTTTAATCGATTCTAAAGCCATCTTCCCATCCCGCACCGCCCGGGCAATCTCCCGTGCCGCATCCGCAATCTCTACCCTCCCCCCGTAGTTGAGAGCGATGTTTAAAATCATCTCCTTATTGTTGGCCGTAAGTTCCATGGCCTCCCTGAAACATCTCTGCGTGGATTTCGATAGTTCTTCAAGGTGTCCTATCACATTGATTTTGATTCCTTTCTCGTGTAGCTCCTGGAGTTCCTTTCTCAATGTTTCCTCAAAGAGGTTCATCAGTCCCCTAACTTCATCTCGGGGACGCTTCCAGTTCTCCACGGAGAAAGCATAGAGGGTGAGATACTTCACGCCCACATCCGCTGCAGCCCGTATCGTTCTTCTGATGGCTTCAGCTCCAGCCCTGTGGCCAGCCAATCTTGGCAAGCCACGTTTGGCCGCCCAGCGCCCATTGCCGTCCATGATGATGGCGACATGCTTGGGAACCTTTGTTAAATCAATTCGTTTAAAAAAAAGGTCTTCGCGAAACCTTGAGAACGGTGTCCGAAGACTCTTGATAAACCCATTTAACACTTAAGAAGACTCCTTTACCCCGCTGATGGCTGAAAACCTGACTGCATCGGGGCATTCAAGCGGGCGTCAAGCGGATAGCAGGCAGGCTACACCTCCATTATTTCCTCTTCTTTATTCTCCAGCATTCTATCGATTTCCGCAATGTAATTGTCGGTGAGCTTCTGAATCTGATCCTCCGATCTCCTCAATTCATCCTCGGACAGCTCGTGTTGCTTTTCTAGGTTTTTAAGTTCCTCATTTGCTTCACGCCGGATATTCCTGACAGCAATCCTTCCCTCCTCGGTGATCTTTCTCACCACCTTGACCAATTCCTTTCGCCGCTCCTCATTGAGTGGGGGGAAGGGGAGGCGAATAACATTCCCGTCGTTAGAGGGGGTGAGACCGAGTTCAGACTGGAGAATAGCCTTCTCGATGTTTTGAAGGACCGTCTTATCCCAAGGCTGAATGACCAGCAGTTGGGGTTCGGGGGCTGTTATTGTGGCCAACTGGTTTAAGGGGGTTTTAGTACCATAGTAGTCGACGACTACCCTATGCAATAAAGATGCTGAAGCTCGACCAGTTCGAATCCCCAAAAATTCGTTTCCCGTGGCGGCGACGGTCTTTTTCATCTTTTGCTCTGTCTCGGAGATTATCTTACTTACCATGCCTCCTTCCCCCTTGAACAATGGTGCCAACTCTTTTGCCCCTAACCACCTTTGCGATGTTGCCCGGCTTAGCCAAATTGAAGACAATTATGGGAAGATTATTATCCATGCATAGAGATATCGCTGTGGCATCCATAACCCTCAAGCCCCTATTTAAGACATCGATATAAGAAAGCTCGGGAAACTTTTTAGCTTTTGGGTTGATTCTGGGATCTGAGTCGTAAACTCCATCCACCTTAGTGGCCTTGAGTATGGCTTCCGCGTTGATCTCCAATGCCCGCAGGGCAGCTGCCGTATCGGTGCTAAAATAAGGATTTCCGGTCCCAGCAGCGAAGATGACCACCCTTCCCTTTTCCAGGTGACGAATGGCGCGTCGCCGAATATAGGGCTCCGCGACCTCCTGCATGGTGATGGCCGATTGAACTCGAGTAAAGACTCCTTCCTTCTCAAGGGCATCCTGGAGAGCCATGGCATTCATGACCGTCGCGAGCATGCCTATGTAATCAGCGGTAGCTCTGTCCATTCCCGCAGCACTGGCGGCGATGCCTCGAAAGATGTTTCCCCCACCCATAACGATGGCGATCTCGGTACCGTCTTCGTGTAGCTCTCTGACTTGCCTGGCGATTGAGCTCATGACATCCGGGTCTATTCCGTAACCCATCTTGTTGAGGAGAGCCTCGCCGCTGAGCTTGAGCAGAATCCGCTTATATTTATATTTTCGTTGCCCCAATTTCTCCACCGAATCTCCTAAGTTGTCCCACCCAGTTCAAAGTGGACAAATCTTCTGATAACTATGTTTTCACCTAATTTTCCGGCCACCTCACCGAGATACGTCTCGACCGTCAAATCGGTGTCCCTGATAAAGGGTTGCTCCAGAAGACAAACGGATTGAAAGAACTTCTCCAATCTCCCCTCAACGATCTTGTCGATGATCTTCTCGGGTTTTCCCTCTTCGAGAGCCTGAGATTTGTAGATATCGCGTTCCTTGTTCATCACTTCGAGAGGGACTTCGTCGCGAGAGATGTAGAGGGGATTGGCCGCAGCAATATGCATGGCGATATCGTGAGCAAATCTCTTGAACTCCTCGTTTCTGGCCACGAAATCAGTTTCGCAGTTGACTTCGACCAAGACACCGATTCTTCCACCAAAATGGATGTATGAATCTATCACGCCCTCTTTGGCAACTCTCCTGGATCTCTTTTTAAGCTCGGACAACCCTCTCTTTCTCAATATCTGTGTTGCCGCTTCAAGATCCCCCTTGGCTTCGATGAGTGCCTTCTTGCATTCCATCATGCCCGCCCCCGTGATATTTCTCAACTCCTTAACTTGGGCGGCTGAAACCGTCACACACAACCTCCTTTGATCCACTACACAGCCCCCACTTCTGCCTCTTCGCCTTCGGCTGTGATTTTTTCTTCCACAATGGTTTGGCTTTCTTTGCCCTCCAGAGCGGCATCGGCGATAATTCTGGTGATTAAGCTCAACGCACGAATTGCATCATCGTTACCGGGAATGACGTAATCGATCTCATCGGGATCGCAGTTGGTATCAACGATGGCCACAATGGGTATCCCCAGACGTCTAGCTTCTTGAATTGGTATTCTCTCTCTTCGAGGATCGACTATGTAAATAGCACCTGGAAGTCTTCCCATTTCACGGATTCCACCGAGGTTGCGTTCTAACTTAGCATGCTCTTTTTGGAGTTTAATCACTTCCTTCTTCGGCATAAGCTTAAACAGGCCCTTCTCCTCCATATCCTCCAACTCGTTCAACTTTGCTATTCGCCGGCGGATGGTTTCAAAGTTTGTCAGGGTCCCACCTAACCACCTATAATTCACATAAGGCATTCCACAACGAGCTGCTTCTTCCTTGATCGATTCCTGGGCCTGTTTCTTTGTCCCGACGAAGAGAATCTGCTCACCCTGGCTGACAACTTCCCGCACAAAGGCGTAAGCTACCTCAATCTTTTCCAGGGTTTTCTGAAGATCGAGGATGTAGATGCCGTTTCGCTCTGTGAAGATATAGGGTTTCATCTTGGGATTCCATCGGCGGGTTTGATGGCCAAAGTGAACCCCGGCTTCCAAAAGGTGCTTCATGGAAACAATCGCCATACCAGCACCTCCCTCCCTTCTTGGTTTTTCCTCCGCCCACTTCATTCCCCTTCTTCACCCCGCCGATGGCGGGGCACCAAAGAAAGGGTCAGTGGGTGTGTGAATTCAAAACGTTCTTAGTGTAGCACAAGAAAAAAGTCCGGGCAACAATCTAGCCCGAACCAATCAGCGTCCTTAGCTGTTTCAAGCGTGCTTTCAATCTGAATAGCGCCTTGTTGTGGAGCTGGGAAACACGAGATTCCGTGATGCCCAGAATCTCACCGATCTCTCTAAGAGTCAAACCCTTGTAGTAATAGAGGGCAACGATCGTCCTCTCGCGCTCCGGTAGACGAGTGAGCGCCTCCAGCAAAGTCTTTTTCATCTCCGAATGCTCGGCGACTAGAGAGGGATCTTTGGCGGCAGTATCCTCTATTGTATCGATTAGACTAATCTGTTCTTCACCGCCGGCACCTATGTTTAATAGCTCTTCAAGGGCTATAACTGAGCTGGCGTTCAGTCGAGAAAAAAGATCGTGCAGCTCCTCCAAAGAGATGCCCAAGGCCTCGACTAATTCCTCATCGGTGGGAACCCTTTTGAGCCTATTTTCCAAGGCCAGGTAGACCTTTTCCACTTCCCTGGATTTATGCCGAAGTGAGCGAGGAACCCAGTCCAGGGCCCTCAATTCGTCGATGATCGCCCCCTTGATACGAGAAATCGCATAGGTCTCAAACTTAGTCCCCCTGCTGAAATCGAATTTATCTATGGCGTCGATGAGTCCAAATATTCCATAACTGATCAGATCGGCTAGCTCTATGTTCTGGGGTAAACCTGAGAATACCTTGCTGGCTACATACTTTACCAGGGGGGCGTAATGAAGGATGAGTTTATCGCGAGCTTCCTGCGACTTAGTTTTTTTGTACTCCTGCCAAATCTTGTTTATATCAAACTCGTTTGTTCCCACAAACGTTTCCTCCAGGAGTTGAGGGCGAATTCACGACTACGCGCGGGGATGTGTCCTGTCATAGATTTCCTTGAGTTTCCTCCTACTTAAATGAGTATAAACTTGCGTTGATGATAAATCAACGTGCCCCAATAGCTCCTGTAGTGCCCTTAGGTCCGCCCCTCCCTCTAGAAGGTGAGTTGCAAAGGTGTGTCGAAAAGTGTGGGGACTTATTCTTCTGTCCGTCCCCACTTTCTTAATGTATTTTAAAAGCATTCGGCGAACTCCCATTACCGAGAGTCGCCCACCTCTGCTATTCAAAAAGAGAGCCCCCTCTTCTCGCTGATGAGCTCCTCTTGCCAGTAATTCTCCGCGCCCCCGGGACAAATAGATGCGAGTCGATTCAAGAGCCGGCTCATTGACGAGACAGATTCTCTCCTTGGCCCCCTTTCCCCACACCTTAATCTCCTGGCGGACGAAATCTACATCCTTCACATCCAGCCCAACGAGTTCGCCCACCCTCATTCCAGTTCCGTAAAGAACCTCCATGATGGCACGATCTCTCTGTCCCCGGGGAGTTTCGAGATCCGGTGCTAAAATGAGGTGATTAATAATATCAAACTTGATAGTTTTGGGCAGCTTTCTTCTCGATCTAGGTGAAGAGAGGAGAACAGTTGGATTGGTGCTCAGATGGTTTTCTCTCTGCAAATATCTGAAAAAGGATCGAATGGAGGTCAGCTTTCGAGCAATGCTCGCCCGGCTATAATTCAAAGTTTGCAGGTAAGCCAGGTAGCGTCTCAAAAGAAGATGGTCCGCGGATTTTAGCTCCCTTCCAGCCCTGTTCAAAAAGGAAAGGAGTTGTTCAATGTCGCCACGATAGCCTTCCACCGTATTCGGTGAAACACCTCGCTCGACCGATAAAAAGAGCAAAAATCCTCTCAGTTCACCGCTCGCCGCGGAGGATCGCTCAATCTTGGGTCCCACCCCGGCTCCCCCCATCCTTCAAAGCCCTCCTTATGTGGAAATCGATGAGTTTATCCACGAGCTCTTCATCTCCCCTTCTTGCCTTTGGGGATCTGCAGTTTTCCATCTTCCTTCCCAGGAGACACCCAGTTTCAAATGTTGCCAAATGCTTGCAGTGCTTGCACATCTCTTTCATCTCGGTCCCCCGATTCAGATTCTTAAATATCTCTTGCCGAAATCCTGCTTCACAAAACCTTTTATTTCGAGAACGGAGAGCAGACTAGCAACCTGGGAAGCAGTCAATCCAACTTCGCTCGCGATAGCATCGATATGCCTTGGTTCCCAATCAAGAACGGTTAAGACGGCTTTTTCCTGTGCGGATAACAATTCCTCTTTGCCCGAAATTCCCCCTTTGATCGATTTTAAGTTCAAATTGAGTGCTTCGATCACATCATCCACGCTTTCCACCAGACAAGCGCCCTGCTTTAAAAGCGTGTGAGTCCCTTTACTCAAACTGCTCTTCACATTTCCGGGGACGGCCATAACCTCTCTTCCCTGCTCGAGAGCAAAATCAGCCGTGATGAGGGCACCACTTTTCTGTGGCGCCTCGATCACGATGACACCCAGGGAAAGACCACTGATGATCCTATTCCGAGCCGGGAAATGCTGAGGAAGAGCCCGCATGCCCAGGGGTTGTTCCGAGATTAAACTCCCTCTCTCGGCAATCTCTAAGTAGAGTCTCTTATTCTCTGGAGGATAGACGATATCCAGACCACAACCGAGAACCCCCACTGTACCACCCTCCTCCTTTAGAGCCCCGCGATGAGCGGCACTATCAATGCCTCTCGCCACACCGCTAACTATGGTAATCCCACAGCGCGAGAGATTCTGGGCCAATTCGCTGGCCAGCGTTCGCCCAAAAGAGCTGGCTTTTCGGGAACCAACTATCGCTACAGCCACCTCATAGCTCTTGATTAACTCCCCTTTAATGAATAAAACGGGTGGTGGGCTGTGGATTTCCTTCAATGGTCCCGGATAGGAAGGATCAGAGATGGTCAACAGCTCCACTCCCGCCCTCCTGATCTTGTCAAGCTCCCGATCGAGACAAAGCTCGTTCTTTTGTCGGATGACTCCTTCGGCCACATCCACCGAGAGTCCAAGTTCTCCCCTCAACTCCTTAATGCTCGCCTTCCAGATGTTTTCTGGCGAGCCAAAGCATTCAAGCGCCCTGTTGAGGCGGTTATTTAGCTCCGGTATCAGCTTTAAGCCGAGCCAATATACTTCTTTCAACAAATTTTCCTCCTCAAGAAGGAAGCCCCGTCACCGTGTCGAATACTCTAAAGAAATATCCAGGGAGTGATTGAGATGAGCAAATTGGGGGCGTTGAAGATCACCCTCATAATCCACGGCCTCTTTTCCTTCATAGCCGGCTTGCCCATGTTTATCTTCCCAAAGATGTGGTCGCTGATATTAGAGTGGCAGCCGTTGAACGAACCAATGGTAATGACGCTCGGTGCGGTCGCCGTAGCCATAGGTATAAGCTCATTCGTCGCCCAGATGGATCCTCGAGTACACGTCGGAATCTGCGAGATGGAAATATTCCTCAACACCTTCCTGGCCATGAGTTTCCTTTACAACCTGTTGCGGGGATTGATGCCCCCAATTAGCTGGTTGTTCTTTGCCACCTTTGCCCTGTTCGGCCTGGTTTTTATACTCCTGTATCCGGGGAAATAGACGAGAAACAGACAGTGCCTCATACAAAACTTCGCCTGTCCAGACTCCTGTATTGAATTGCCTCAGCAATGTGTTCGAGCTTGATCTCCTCACTGCCAGCCAAATCGGCAATGGTCCTGGACACTTTTAAAACCCTATCATAGGCCCTTGCGCTTAAACCAAGTTTCTCGATAGCATTCTCAAGGAAGCGAAGGGCCGGATCAGAGAGTTCACAAAACTTCCTTAGGTGCCTGGATCTCATCAGGGCATTACAGGAAATACCACGACGAGGTTGCTTGCTTTTGGTCCTTGCCTGCAGACAAGCAAATCTCTCTCGCTGATGTTCCCTGGCTTGTTGAACCCGTTCCCTTATGATGTTAGAGGTCTCACCAAAGGCGGAGCGCGTCAGCTCGTCCTTGGTCAAGCGAGGAATCTCTATGTGAATGTCTATCCTGTCTAAAAGTGGGCCGGAAATCTTCCCTTGATATTGTTGAATCTTGCCGAGTGTACAGACACATTCTTTAACCGAGTCACCCAAATAGCCACATGGGCATGAATTCATGGCTGCCACCAGAGTGAATTGGGCTGGATAAGTCAGCGAAGTCAGGGCACGAGAGATGGTGACATGACCATCTTCCAGGGGCTGGCGAAGGACCTGGAGAGCGCTCTTTTGAAATTCTGGAAATTCGTCCAAGAAAAGTATGCCGTTGTGAGCGAGGGATATCTCTCCGGGACGAGGATACTGTCCTCCTCCAACCAGTCCGGCATTAGAGATGGTGTGATGCGGTGCCCTAAACGGTCTAGCGGAAATAAGAGAAGTATCGGGTGGGAGCATCCCAGCCACGCTGTATACTTTAGTGACCTCAATCGCCTCCTCTATGTTCAGGGTGGGCAATATGGTGGGCATCCTTTTCGCTAGCATGGTTTTGCCGGAGCCGGGAGGCCCAATCATCAGGACATTGTGTCCACCGGCGGCTGCGACCTCAAGGGCTCTCTTGGCGTGATCCTGACCTTTGACTTCAGAGAAGTCCACCTCATACTCGGAGAGAGCGAAAGAGGAGGCAAACTCTTTCCGAGATTTCCCGGTAAGAGGTGAGATGCTCTTGGTTTCGTTCAAAAAGTCAACCACCTCTCTGAGCGTGGTTACGGGGATGATCTCAAGACCCTCCACCAGGGCGGCTTCTGCAGCATTTCCCGCCGGCAAAATAACCCCCTTTTTGTCTCCCTCTTTGGCACAAAAAGCCATAAGCAAAGCCCCACTAATCCTTCTAACCTCACCAGTCAGGGAGAGCTCGCCAAAGACGGAGTACTGATTCACCCTGGTTGAAGAGATCTGATTAGTGGCAATGAGCACGCCCACGGCGATGGGTAGATCGAAGGCGGGCCCCTCCTTGCGAACATCGGCGGGGGCCAAATTGACGGTGATTCTCCTTAAGGGGAACTTATACTCCGAATTGGAAATCCCAGCTCGGACTCTTTCTTTGGATTCCTGGATGGCTGTGTCGGGGAGCCCCACGATATTAAACGTGGGTAGACCGGGGGAGATATCGACCTCCACCTCCACCTTGAGGGCCTCCATGCCCAGCGCTGAACCGCTTTCAATCCTTGCCAGCAACTGCGATCTCCTTTTGGTGCCACTGCAGCGGGCGAGCTTTTAACCTTGCTGCAAACCCTGCCATTTACTTCTTATATCACTTCGACGACTTAACAAAAAACTCCTTCCGCGACTTATCCTTGCTGGGCAAGTCCGCCTCAGGCGGGCAAGTCGGAATCGGGTGGGAACTAAAACGCGTTCTCGATGTGAAGAATCTTCGGCTTCCCGTCGGCAAGAAGTATGGAGAGAACATCGAATCTAAGATTGGAAGCGTCGTTGGAATGAGACACGAGGTAGGACTGGGCCAATCTTCTCAATCGATTCTGCTTGCCTAAGGTAACAGCCTCGAATGGCTCGCCAAACTCCTTGTTTAGACGAGTTTTCACCTCACAGAAGACCAGGGTATCGCCCTTTCGAGCAATGATATCGATTTCCCCCAGTCGACATCGATAGTTTCTATCGATGATCCTATACCCTTTTTTTCGAAGATGGGAACAGGCCAATCCTTCCCCCGAATCACCTAGGGACATGGGCTTCCTTTCGTCCTGTTCTTTTTCTTGCTCTCTTCACCACAGGGGCAAAGCATCTCCTGTGAATTGGACACGGCCCATATTTCTCCAAAGCCTTGAGATGCTCCTTGGTTCCATAGCCCTTGTTCCGATCAAATCCATAGTTCGGGTGTCTCTCATGCCAATCTCTCATCAGTCTGTCTCTCGTGACCTTGCTTACGATTGAGGCCGCCGCTATTGTGGCGCTCACCGCATCTCCCTTTATTAATGCCAGGTGAGGTAAGTCAAGCTCGGGCAAGGGAAAGCCATCGGACAAAATATAATCCGGTCGCACGGGGAGTTGCTGAACAGCCTGTTCCAGAGCTTGGAGATTGGTCTTTTGAAGACCCAGGGAATCGACCACCGCGGACTCTAATATCACCACACTCCAGCCAACGGCCAGAGCGGTTACCAACTCATACAGTTCCTCTCTAGAAGATGGTGAGACTTTCTTGCATTCCCTCAAGTTGGGAACATAGACACCCCTTGGCGGTAAGATAACCGCCGCCGCCACTAAGGGGCCGGCCAGAGCGCCTCTCCCGGACTCATCAGCGCCGGCAATAAGGGAAAATCCCCGTCGTCGAAGCTTGTTCTCAAAGGAGTTTATGCCCAAGAAATCCTTCACCATCTTGGGGGGAGAATCCACAGATCGATCGGTTAACCTTAATGGAGCAGCCCTTTTTTCCATGGCTTATAGTGGAGTCAGCGAAGCAACCCAATCCGCTTTGGGGGCCAATAAGTCATAAAGGCCTTACCGATTACACTTTCTTCTGGAAGCGGGCCCCAAAAGCGGCTATCGTAACTGTTCGGTCTATTGTCACCCATCAGAAAGACGTGACCGGAGGGGACCTCCACAGGGCCATAGTTGCTGAGATCACCCTGCTTCACATAGGGCTCGATGAGTTCCTTGTCATCGATAAAAACTCGGCCACTCTTTATCTCAATGGTCTCTCCCTCTGTTGCAATCATCCTCTTGATGAAATCTTTGGAAGAATCGAAGGGGGAAATAAAGACCACGATATCCCCAGGCCTTGGATCCTGAAAACGGTAGATGAATTTGTTGACGAATATGCGATCGCCCGTGTAAAGAGTGGGTTCCATGGATGGGGAGGGAATCCAGAACATCTGGACGATGAAAGTCTTGAGAAGCCAGGCCAGAATGAAGGCAGCGATGATTAAAAGAGGCAGATCTCTCAAAAATGCCAGAAGGGAGCCGGTTAACTCCTTACGCTGCTCGCCTTGTTCCTCCACTATTTTTTCCGCCTTCTATTTCTCTCGACAGATAAATTCAGCAATCTTAGTTGGTACGTTCGGTGCGCTTCTCTTTAACATATGCTTTTTTTCCAATCTTCTCCCGCAGATAATAAAGCTTTGACCGGCGCACCTTGCCCTTCCTCTTAACGTCGATCTTGACAATCTTCGGGGAATGCAAGGGGAAAGTTTTTTCCACACCCACGCCGAAGGAAATTTTCCTGGCGGTGAAGGTCTCCTTTGCCCCACTTCCTCCCTTTTTCAACACGATTCCTTGAAACACCTGCACCCTTTCTCTACCGGCTTCCACCACTTTGAAGTGAACGCGCACGGTATCGCCAACATGAAGCTCGGGCAAATCATCGCGCATCTGCTGTTCTCCCATGATATCTACGCTATGCATAAAGCCTCCCTCCCCAACCAAAACAAAGAAAAATTATAGCACACACCCCTGGTAAGAGAAAGCAGTTATTGGCGCATCTTCAGTTCCCCGAGCATCTCCCTTTCCTCCTCACTCAATGCCGTCTCTTGAAGAAGATCGGGACGCTTTAAAAGAGTTCTCTCCAGGGAAGCACGCCTCCGCCACTTTTCAATCTCGGCATGATTTCCGCTTAAAAGGATCTCCGGAACCGACCAGCCTCGATATCTGGTGGGGCGAGTATAGTGCGGATATTCCAGCAAACCCCGCGTAAAGGTCTCCTCCGCCAAGGACTCTTCCGCACCCAATACCCCAGGGATAAGACGCGCCACGGCGTCGACGAGAACCATGGCGGGTAGCTCTCCACCACTGAGAACATAATCACCCACAGATATCTCGTCGGTCGCCAGATGCCCTCGAACCCTCTCATCAACCCCCTCGTACCTCCCACATAGAAGAATTAGATGCTTCTCTTGCGAAAACTTCTCCACCAATCTTTGGTTCAGAGTATGGCCTTGAGGGGTAAACAGAATCACCCGCGCAATCTTTTTGACCTCCTCGAAGCCGTGTCCGGCAATCTTCTCCACCGCTTCAAAGAAGGGCTCGGGCTTCATCACCATCCCCGCTCCTCCGCCGTAGGGAAGATCATCGACCTGGCGATGTTTATCATAGGTAAAATCTCTCAAATCGTGAACACCTATTTCAACCAGACCCTTTTCCTGGGCGATTCTTATCATCCCTTCCGCAAAAGGGCCTGCAAACATCTTGGGGAAAATTGTAATTATGTCAATTTTCATAGCAGTCACTTCCAGTAGTTAATCACTCCATCAATCCCTGAATGACCTTAATCATTATCCTACCAGTTCTAAGATCGATCTCCTCGACCACTTCCTTGATGGCTGGGATCAATATCTCCTTGCCTCTCCCGAGGGGCCTAACCACGTAGACATCGTTGGCTCCAGTCCTTAAGATTTCAACCACTCTCCCCAGCGACTTCCCTTCCGTGGTGACGACCTCCAATCCGATTATTTGGTGAAACCAGTAAGAGCCCCTGGGTAAAGGTTCCGCCTTTTCGATGGGGATCTCAAGCAGGTGACCTCTTAGCTTCTCAGCATCGCCACGGTCATTTATCTCCTTGAACTTGAGGTTTATCTTATCGCCGCGGAATTTGGCGTCTTCTATGGTTAGCCATCGTACGTGAGGAAGGGGTGGGTAAAGAACAAAAGTAGTCCCCGGTTTAAACCGGGTGGGAAAATCCGTAAGGCTGTTGATCTGAACCTCACCCTTCATACCGCGCGGACAAAGGATTTTAGCCACCGTCAAGCATCTTGGTTCTCTCATCTATCTTCATCGAGTCGGCCGTTAACCAAAGAGAAGAGGGGTTCACCCCCCTCCATTGCAGTCGGGGCAAGCTGAAGGATTCACCCTGAAGGGACCAAGATCGGTGCCTCGGTTCCCCCTTCTCTCTTCAATCCATTATTTCAACAAGGGCGCTCTTGCCTTCCTTGGCAGCGGCAGCCTTCACGACCGTCCTTAACGCTCTGGCAATTCTTCCCTCTTTCCCAATAACCTTTCCCACATCATCGGGAGCCACATGGAGCTGTAAGATCACCGATTTTTCTCCCTCCACTATATCCACTTTTACCTCCTCCGGCTTGTCCACCAGAGCTCGAGCAAGAACTTCCAACAACTCCTTCACAATTTCACCCCCGCACGTTACCTTCCCTTTTTCTCCTTGCTTCTCTTCTTCTCCCGAGATTCCTCACGGACATTAGCAATCTTCAGTAATTTTTCCACTGCCCCCGAAGGCTGTGCACCTTGAGACAGCCACTTTAGGGCCTTTTCTTTGTCTATCTCCACGAATGAGGGTTCGGTTCCAGGATCGTATCGACCGATTACCTCTATGAATCTCCCATCTCTGGGCATTCTGGAATCTGCCACTACCACCCTGTAAGAGGGCTTCTTCTTCGCACCGACCCTACTTAGCCTTATCCTAACTGCCAAGCTTTCACCCCCTTCTAATAAATTTGCGAATCGTATCGTCTCGCTCCTTAGACAATGAAGGGTTCACCCTGAAGGGAAACGACCTTCTGCCCGGTTTTGGGCGACCCAACTTCCCGAGTTGCTTCATCAACTTCCTCGCCTGCTCAAACTGTTTTAGCAATTGATTTACCTTGTGAGAGGTCGTCCCGCTCCCCCGCGCAATCCTTGAGCGACGACTACCGTTAATTATGGTGGGGTCTCTTCTTTCTTCAGGCGTCATCGATTGGATGATCGCCTCAAGGCACCCCAACTGTTCTTCATTAACCTGCAATTTTCCAACATTGGGTAGTCCCGGTATTTGAGGGAGCATTTCCATGATTTGAGATGCGGGCCCCACTCGTTTGAATTGCCGCAACTGCTCCAGGAAATCCTCCAAATCGAAACTATCCTTTCTGATCTTTTCCTCCAGTGCCTGAGCTTTTTCCATCTCTATGGCCGCCTCCGCCTTCTCGACCAGGGTAAGAACATCGCCCATACCCAATATCCTGGAGGACATCCTATCGGGATGGAAGGGCTGAAGGTCATCGAGCTTCTCCCCTAGGCTGACAAGCTTTATCGGTCTACCGGTGACCGCCTTAATGGATAATGCGGCCCCCCCTCTAGCATCTCCATCAAGCTTGGTTAAGATTACCCCATCAAAATCCACTCGCTCCTTGAAGACGAAAGCCACATTGACCGCATCCTGCCCCGTCATCGCATCCACCACAAGAAGGACCTGGTGAGGGCGAATCTCTCTTTTTACCTCTTCAAGCTCGTTCATCATCTCCTCATCTACATGCAAGCGCCCGGCGGTATCAACCACGACCACATCACAATTTTTGGAGATGGCCTCCTTGATTCCCTCTTTGGCCAGAGCAAGGACGGACTCCCCCGCCCTGGAGAAAACGGGCATGTTTATCTCTTCACCTAAAACTTTTAACTGTTCAATGGCCGCCGGTCTGTAGATGTCCGCCGCCACCAGAAAAGGTCTCTTGCCCTGGTTCTTGAAATAGTGGGCCAATTTGGCGGTGGCGGTAGTTTTTCCAGAACCCTGAAGCCCAACCAGCATGATGACGGTAGGGGGCTTGGAGGCAAAAGCAAGTTTGCTTTGGCCACTTCCCATGAGAGCCGTAAGCTCATCATGAACGATCTTGATCACTTGTTGGCCCGGTGTAAGGCTTTTGAGGACCTCCTCCCCAACGGCTCTCTCCTTCACCTTGGCGATAAAATCCTTTACCACCTTAAAATTGACATCTGCCTCCAAGAGGGCCAAGCGAACTTCCCGCAGAGCTTCCTCCACATCCCGCTCACTTAACCGCCCCCTGCTTCTCAGTTTGGTAAAGACATTTTGTAATCTCGCTGTGAGATTATCAAACATAGACTCCCTCGATTTCTCCCAGCCCGTTGACCATCAGCATATTACAGAAGGCCACGTGTGGTGTCAATCCTTTTGGGATTTTCGCTGCAGACTTAGTCCCCGTCCACTCAAGAAAGCAAAGCCTCGACGAAGGCTCGGGCATCAAACTCCTGCAAATCAGCGAGTTTTTCTCCCACCCCAATTAAGACGACAGGAATTTTCAGCTCATCCTGGATGGCGGCGACGATGCCTCCTTTAGCCGTCCCGTCGAGCTTGGTTAAAACAACCCCATCTACCTCCAGGGCCTCACCAAATAACCTGGCCTGAGAGAGACCATTCTGCCCAGTCGTGGCATCGACCACCAAGAGAGTTTTAATTTCAGCCTCCGGTGCCTCCCGCATGGCTACTCTCTTGATCTTCTGAAGTTCTGCCATGAGATGGCTGCAGGTGTGGAGGCGTCCAGCGGTATCGATTAAGAGAACGTCTGCGTCCCTGGCTTGAGCAGAGTGGATGGCATCATAGACCACCGCCGCTGGGTCGGATCCTCTTCGATGCTTGATCGTCGCAACTCCCATCCTCTTTCCCCATATCTCCAACTGCTCGATGGCAGCGGCCCTATGGGTATCGGCGGCCGCCAGAAGGACATTCTTGCCCTCAATTTTCGCCCGATGAGCTATTTTAGCAATGGTGGTGGTCTTACCGGTTCCGTTGACCCCCACCACCAGAAATACGCCCGGCTTGCCTTCGGGAAAGAGGGACTGTTTCTCGGTAGTGAGGATATCGACCAATTCTTCCTTGAGCCTGGGAAGGAGTTGGGCAGATTCTCGTATCTCTTGGGCCCTCGCCCCCTCGCGAAGCTTATCGAGGAGTTCCTGAGTCACCCGGATACCCACATCCGCCTCGATTAGAGCTTCTTCCAAGCCCTCCCAAAACTCTTCATCCAACCTGGGGAAATGAGTAAGGAGAGGGAAAAGATGACTCGACAAACGCTCGCGACTCTTCCTTAAGCCTCCCTTGAGCTTCCCGAACCAACCTTTCCGCACTAAACCGCCCTCTGGTACTCACTGAGTTTCTGGGAAAAGAGCTTAGATACCCCATCCGCCTGCATGCTAACCCCATAGAGAACATCGGCCATCTCGATGGTTCGTCTCTGATGAGAGATGATCAAAAACTGAGTGCCATCCCTCAACTTGTACAAAAGGTCAATGAACCGCTGCAAATTTACGTCATCCAGAGCCGCTTCGACTTCATCGAGTATGTAAAAAGGACTTGGGCGGGTATGATAGATAGCAAAAAGAAAGGCCAAGGCGACCAGAGCGGTCTCCCC
>DNCG01000013.1:694-5462 GCA_003491635.1 Actinomycetota bacterium | reverse complement strand
CTATCTCCCTTCGCCTCTTCTTAATCAAATAGTCGAGTTCATCCAATAACTTTTTGTATCCCTCTGGTGTGAGAACAACTTCACTGTTGGTCAATTTTTCTCTCTCCTTAAACTTTTAAATTTTCTCTCTCCTTAAACTTTTAAAATTACAGAATGAGCACCGCTCGAGCAGTGCTCATTGCAACCAGCTACATATTATAAGAAAATATCTCTGCGGTGTCAAAATTTCATCCCTGGCGGTGACAAACTATCTTATATACTGTATCCTCCTCCTCAACCTATAAAACCACCTCTTGTTGCTCTTTTTGGCAGCGCTTCTTCTGATTTCCCTGATCTGTTCGCGGGTTATTCTCTTTTCGAAACTTCGAAAGCCGCCGATCTTGAAACCATGCTTCTCGGCCAGTCGAGAAATCTTCTCCACTTGACCGACTTTAACGCCTCCCAGACTAAACTTCCCATCAACCCCCTCCAGGCACAATATCATTGTCTCCGCCATGCAGGCATAAGCATACCTATCGGGTTTTAATCTGAAATCGTAGGCAAATTGAGGTTTCCTCTTTACCCGCAATCCCGGGATACGAATGATGCCTCCCTCGAAAACCAGCACGTCATCTCTTTCCTCCAAAACCGATCTGGAAACATCGGGGGGCTGAGCGACATCGCAGACCACGGTTCCCGGTTCGAGATCATCCGCGGTAATGATCGCCTTCGCATCGCTACTGGCGGTAATGACCACATCGGCACCCTTCAGAGCCTGATGAATTTCGGTGGAGATATCGACCTCGGTTAGGCCCTTCAACCTGGCCACCTGAATCTCCAAGGCCTTTCGCGTTCTTCCAACCAACACCAGGCGCGCCACCTGGGGAGCGAGCACCTCCGTGCAAGCTCGACCGATAGACCCCGAGGCCCCAACGACCACCAACTTGGCCTTGTGGAGAGAAATCCCCATCAGTTTGGCCGCCTTCTTGGTCCCCTCAATCGCCGCCGCTACCGTGTAACTGTTTCCCGTGGTAACAGGGATGTTCACCTCATCGCGGATGGCCAGGCCACCATTCGTGACCACGGAGGTGAATGCCCCCAAGCCAACGATGCTCGCACCCAGCTCCTCAGCCTCATTAATCGCTTCAACGATCTTGCTCTTGGCTAGCTCCGGATAAGCCCCCATCTGCTCGGGTAAAAGCGGAATGGTAATAAACCAACCTTCGGCCTTCCTTCCCGTCTTTGAGCGCACACCCGTCATAAAAGAGCCGATGAAGGGGGGCCTCTCGCACATCCACAGGAGCACCTTTTTCACCAGAGCCGGGGGACGCCCTTTTGCTCCGGGCTCGAAGCTCTCCACATCCTCCATATCCAAGGGGTGTATTAGAAAAGCAAACCTTCTCATTAAAGCCTCCCGCTCGAGGGCATCCTCCTCAACAACCCTCGATCCTTTCCTTCATTCCCTCCAGCATCATTCGGGAGTTCTCCTTAACCTTCATCTCCAAAACGGGGCCGATTAGCTCGGCCAAAGTGGGCATCCCAAAATCGAAGTCGACCGTGAGAATAACCTCTGTCCCGTCGGGGAGCTCCTTAAAAATCCATTCGCCCTCGAACTTATCGAGATCCCCCTCAATCAGCCTGTATCTGATGCGCATATTCTTATCATCAAACTCCTCGCGCTCCCTCCAGGAGATAGAAACATCCTCCACATCGGTCTCCCACTCGGTGATGGTGATATTCCCGTCTCGCTTGATCACCTTCACACTCTTTACATCGCGCATAAACTTGGGGTACTGCTCCATGTCTCTGGCCAATCGATAAACGTTTTCTCTGTCGCCCTTGATGACGATGGATGTCTCAACGTATGGCATCAAATCCCCCTTCCGAAAACCTAACTTTCTCCGAAAAGCGCCGAATACTTGGATTGGGCTTTGCCAACCGCCCGCTCGACGCCCTCTACGACTTTGTCTATCTGGGACTTCGTTATCACCAGCGGTGGTTCGAAACGAATGACCCTTGGATTGTTGAGAGTGTAAACCGCAGTTAGCCCTTCTTTGAGCATCTCAGGGATTATTATTCCCCCTAAACCTTCCCTGGCAAGCTCCAGGCCGATCATCAATCCCTTCCCCCGAACATCGGAGATGATGTTAGCATGGCCCACTTGTAGATCCCTTAAGGAATTCAGAAGATAGTCACCGAGGTAAGCCGCCTTCTCACACAACCCCTCTTCCAAAACAACCTCGATGGCCGCCTTTGCCGCTGCACAAGCCAGAGGATTGCCACCAAATGTCGAGGTGATGATCAATGGATTGGGGGAAAGAGCCTCCCAAACTTCTGGAATACCCATAAAGGCACCAATCGGTACAACCCCTCCACTGAGACCCTTGGCCAGGGTCATGATGTCGGGCTCAACCCCATAGTGCTCCACCGCAAACATCCTCCCCGTTCGACCCAGACCCGTCTGGATTTCATCGATTATCAGCAGAACCTTTTTCTCAGTACATATCCGCCTGACCTCAACCAAAAAATCCGGGGGAGGAATGACGATGCCGGCCTCCCCTTGAATGGGCTCCAGAATGACCGCCGCCGTCCCCTCATCGATCGCCTCCTCTATGGCTTCGGGATCTCCAAAGGTAACATGGGTAAAATCCCCGACGAGAGGCCTGAAGGGAGCCTTATATATCTCTCTCCCAGTGGCACTCAACGCCCCGAACGTCTTTCCGTGAAAGGCACCGATGGTGGAGATTATCCTCGTCTTCTTGGTTGCCAGACGGGCCAGCTTTATCGCTCCCTCAACCGCCTCAGCTCCACTGTTGCAAAAGAAGGAATACTTTAGATTCCCGGGGGCAATTTTGGCCAAGAGTTCGGCCAAGTCCACCATGGGTTTGCTCAAGAAAACCTTCGAGGAAAGAGGCATCCGATCCAGTTGCTCCTTCACCGCCCGTATAACCTTGGGGTGACGATGGCCGATGTTGAAGACGGCATAGCCCCCGGCGCAGTCGATGTACTCTCTTCCGTAAACATCCTTGATGACGGCCCCTTGCGCCTCCAGCTCCACGGTGTCATAGCCGGTGAACTTGAGGAGGCGAGCCAGCGAGGGATTACAATAATCCCTCATCTTTTGAAGAGTTTCCTGAACCAACCTCTTTGTCTCCTCGGCGTTAAAATCGGTACCCAAATTCCCGCCTTCCATTCACACCACTCAATTCAGTTTCTCGACCCTGGGTTTAAAGTTCAGCTTCCTCAGCATACGGAGATAATCATCGGCCTTGATTTTATCCCAGGGCTTGCCGATGAAGGCGACCAGCGCTGCCTCCATGACATTTGTGCCGAAGGATCGCCCGCCAAGTTCGGGGGTGGTGGTGATGAGGTACTCCACGCCCCGTTGCTTCAAATCCTCGACGTCATCCTTGGTCACAGTATTCGTGAGTATCCACTTCCCCTTCATATCTCTGGGCATGTACTTCCTGATAAAGAGAAAATCGCCGGCTATTATATCCGCCTCAGCATAGTACTTAGCGTACTTGACCTTAGGTTCTTCTTCCTGTTCGCCCCCGGTGGGATAGAGCATCCTGAAGGGCATCTTAGTAACGATAGGCAGAAGAGCTCTAGCCAGGACCTCAAAGGCGGAAAACGACCTTATTACTATGGGGATGTCCAAGCCGAAGATTAAATCGCCGAAGATCATCTTGCAACCGGCCGCGTGCAGGGCCTCGGCCATCCCAAAACGGTCGACGGCGCTCACCATGAGCACCGTCTTTCCTTCGAGTCTTAAATCCATCTCCTCCTGGAGGTAGCGGACAACCTCCCTCTCCAGGGTATTTTTGAGCCCGCTCCCGTCGACCAGGGGAGTCTTTTTTACAGCCTTCTGGAGTTTAACCGCATCCTTAATCGAATAGCGTGTGCTACCAGCATAGAGATAAAGATCTATCCCGCCCATACCAAGGGCATCGACCTTGCCATCCATCTCCTTGAGAAGCTGGATGGCTTTTTCGAAATCCCCATCGGTGCCTATCCGTCTGATCCTAACTTCCTCGCCGAGAAATTTAACCTTTACCTCATGATCTCTTTTTGAGGAGCCAAGACTTATACTTACGACCTCTTTCACGCCACTTCTCTCTTTTCCTCTCGACGACCACCGTACTCAGAATCGACCGCAACTCACCGGGATCGACATACTTATCCTCTCTGATCGGGGGCTTTCCGATGGGAATGCCCAAAACCCTACCATCGAGTATCTTTTCGACTGCGGAAATTCTCTTATCCGAGGCCAGGAGGATAACCAAATCGTAGTCCCTGAGCTTGGCCAAAATTTCCAGGACCTCGTTGAAAAGTTCGGCGCCGTTCTCGCGCCCGACGAAGTTGAGGCGCTCCTTCTCGCTCAGGAGAAAAGTAAAATCGACGCCACACCCCCTGGCGATCTCCTCCACCATTTCCTTGTTTTTGATGGGGAAACCAACGAGGGCAATCCGCTTCCCCCTCCTCACCTCGCCAAGACCTTCAAGGTGAGAAACGAAGGATCGCTCCACTCCCAGATTTAAGGCAACCTCCTGTTGAGTTGCCCCTCTCGACCGCTGATGGAGAATTTCTCCGATGAGTTTGGATATCCGCTCTCGACTGACGACCTTCTCCCCTATGCGGATGAACTCCATGAGATTTCCTTTCGAGAAAAGAATTGTGAGCACAAATTTGTGTACAATATTAGCATATACCGTCGAGCGATTTGAATATATTTTTCCCAAACTATTTTGCAGGTAATCAAAAATGTGGTAATCTTCTTTCCAGTCAC
>DNCG01000013.1:0-530 GCA_003491635.1 Actinomycetota bacterium | reverse complement strand
ATGTTAAAGATAGCCCTGCCCAAAGGGAGTCTGGAAGAACAAACTCTGTTGCTCTTCAAAGAAGCGGATCTGGAGATAAAGCGAGAGTTTCGAGCCTACAACCCAATCATCCGCGATCCCAGAATCTCTCAAGTTAAGCTCCTGAGGCCCCAGGAAATACCGGGATACGTTGAAGAGAACTATTTCGATCTGGGTATCTCCGGCCTGGACTGCATCCTTGAATCTGGAGCCGATGTGGTAGAAGTAGCCGAACTGCCTTACAGTAAATTGACCACCGAACCGGTGAAGATGGTCCTGGCCGTCTTCGAGGAGTCGAAGATAGAAAGGCCGGAACAAATCCCCCTGGGGAGCAGGGTATCGACGGAATTTCCCAACGTCACCAAGGAGTATTTCGAGAAGTTGGGCATTCCCGTCAAGATATCCTACTCCCATGGAGCAACCGAGGCCAAGGTCCCCGAATTGACTGATGTGGTGGTGGACCTAACGGAGACCGGCGAGACCTTGAGGAAAAATCGCCTTAAAATCATCGG
>DNCG01000024.1 GCA_003491635.1 Actinomycetota bacterium | reverse complement strand
AGTAGGATGAATCGGGAGTCAGGAGACCGACCTGGAGCTGAGTAAATGCCTTCGTGGAGCGAGGTGAGAGAAAATGCAAAAGACTTGACGATCCTCAGCGAAAGGCTGAGGTTTTTGTTTTTGGCTTGAGGTTTTTGAGATTTTGAAATGAGGAGGAGATTCTTGTGAGTAGACTATCGAAGTCGAAGGTGCTCGCAATCTTTCTTGTGAGCCTTCTAATGGTATCGATGGCTGTAGGCTGTAGGTCATTGAGCAAAGTGGAGACTAAGCCCAGTGAGGTAAAGACAGAAGAGAAAGTTGGAAGAACTGCCTTTCCTCTCAAGCTTATGGACGATGCTAGAAGAGAAGTTGAAGTTAAAGAGAAACCAGAAAGGATAGTCTCCCTTGCTCCCAGCAATACAGAGATATCATTCGCTCTTGGGCTGGGCGACAAAATAGTGGGAGTAACTGATTTTTGCGATTATCCCGAAGAAGCGAAGTCTAAGGAAAAGATCGGCGGGTTCAGCGATCCCAATGTGGAGAAGATAGTTGAACTCAAGCCGGACCTCGTTTTGGCCACTGGGATGCACCAGAAGATTTTGGGTGATCTTGAAAAGGTTAATCTCAAGGTCTTCGTCCTCGATCCCAAGAGCATTGGCGATGTCCTGGGTAACATTGAGGTCATCGGGAAGCTAACCGGGGAGGAGGAAGCCGCCGAATCCTTAGTTACTAAGATGAGGAAGAAGATTGATGATGTGAAAAAGAAAGTGGCCGGGCTTTCCGATGAGAAGAAGCCGCTGGTCTATTATGAAGTTTGGAACGACCCCATAATGACCGCTGGTCCAGGTACTTTCGTGTATGACATCATTACCATTGCTGGGGGTAAGAACATAGCGGCTGATGCCGCGGAGCGGTATCCCAAGTATAGTTTAGAGGAGTTGGTGAACAGGGACCCCGAGGTTATCATAGCCACCGAGGGTAGCATGGGAAGTCCCGGAAAGATCAAGGAGAGAAAGGGCTGGGAAGGTATCTCGGCTGTCAAAAGTGGAAGGGTTTATGTGATAGGCGATGAGAACCTGGTGTTTAGAGCGGGCCCAAGGATCGTCGATGGTCTTGTGGAAGTAGCCAAGTTTATTCATCCCGAGTTGTTCGATTAGGAAGTCTTGGAGGCGCTAACGATGATGGGGAGCTGGCCCAAGAGAAATTGGATATATCTGGTCTCCCTGATGCTACTTCTTTTGGGGTCGGTTATCTTGGCGGCCTCGGTGGGAGCGGTTTCGATTCCAGCGGATGTCGTTGCGAGGATATTCCTCAAAGGGGTGTCCGGCTTCAGTTCCCGGGGGTGGCCCGAGACCTATGAGGTGATATTGCTCAAGATCCGCTTTCCGCGGGTCATCCTGGCTGCCATGGTGGGGATGGCTTTGGCGGTGTCCGGTGTGGCTTTTCAGGGGATATTTAAAAATCCGATGGCCGATCCATATATAATAGGCGTCTCTTCTGGAGCGGCGCTGGGTGCTACGATCGCCATCCTCGTCCTCGGTGGATGGGTGGGGGTCTTTGGTTTCTCACTCGTACCGCTCCTGGCCTTCTCCGGGGCTGTGGCCACAACATTACTCGTTTATAATCTGGCCCGGGTGGGGTCGAGGGTTCCCGTAACCACTCTGTTGCTGGCCGGTATAGCTGTGGGAACTTTTCTTTCGGCCATCACTTCCTTCCTGATGGTTTTGGGTGGAAAGGATCTCCACGCCATAATCTTCTGGTTGATGGGGGGATTCTCGGCTAAGAACTGGGATCACGTGAAGGCTGTTGCCCCGTTCATCTTCCTGGGATTGCCCATATCACTCGTCTACTCCCGGGATTTGAATTTACTTCTCCTTGGGGAAGAAAGAGCTCGACAACTGGGAGTCGAGGTGGAATCTCTCAAGAAGATACTGATCACGGTCGCTTCTCTGCTTGCGGCGTCGGCCGTGGCCGTCAGCGGCATAGTCGGCTTCGTGGGCTTGATAATACCGCATATGGTTCGGCTGGTGACGGGACCGGATCATCGCATTCTAATACCTTGTTCAGCTCTCTTCGGGGCCTCTTTTGTGATCTTAACCGATCTTCTGGCTAGAACGATTATGTCTCCTACTGAGATTCCTTTAGGGATAATAACTGCTCTCTTCGGGGCGCCATTTTTTATCTATCTGCTGAAAAGGGGAGGGAAGGCAACGTTTTAGCTAGGGCTATGGGGTGCGCATTAAGAATAGGGGAAATCCATTGCGGCTATGGTGACGGACGGGAGGTCATCAAGGGCATTAGTCTTGCGGTAGAAGAGAAAGAATTTCTCGGCATCATCGGCCCAAATGGTTGCGGGAAATCCACCCTGGCTAGAGCCGCATGCGGTGTCCTTGGGTGTTCTCATGGCGAAATATGCATCAATGGGAAAAATCTTAAAGATTTATCTACCAGGGAGATTGCGAGAACTCTTGCAGTCGTACCGCAGGATTTTCACACGGAGTTTGCTTTCACCGTCCATGAGATAGTTTCCATGGGAAGATCACCGCATCTAAGAAGGTTTCAGAGTGAGACGAAAGCCGATGTGGATGCTATCGAGGGAGCAATGCGGGCAACAAACTCCCTCCATTTTGCCGAAAAGAGGATAACTGAGCTTTCCGGCGGCGAGAGGCAAAGAGTGATAATTGCTCAGGCCCTAGCGCAAGAACCTGAAATTTTGATTCTGGACGAGCCAACTTCTCATCTTGATATCAACTATCAACTGGAGATTATGGAGCTTGCAAAGAGACTAAATGGGGAGGGTTTGACCGTTCTCACCGTTCTTCATGATTTGAACCTCGCTTCGGCGTACTGTGAACGCCTTGTATTGTTGAACGATGGCGAAGTTTTCGCCGATGGCTCGGTCGATGAGGTGTTAACCCCCGAAAATATCGGTAAAACTTTTGGGGTCGATGTCCTGGTTCACCGCAATCCCGTGACCGGCAAACGTTACATCACTTCCATTCCCAGAATATACGCATCGTCCAATAGCGAGGGGATTAGGGTTCATGTGATCTGTGGAAGCGGTACCGGTGCTGTGATAATGCATGGCCTGAAGGAGATGGGCTGCTATGTTTCCGCCGGGGTCTTAAATGTGCTCGATACTGATGAGGAGATAGCGGAAAAGCTCGGAATAGAGGTTGTGGCGGAGGCTCCCTTCTCGCCCATTTCGGATGAGACCTTCGGGTTGAATATGGGAGCCATAGAGGGAGCCGATTTGGTGGTGCTGACGAATATCCCCGTTGGAGCGGGAAATTTTAGGAATTTGTTGGCTGCGAAGAAAGCCTTGGAGATGGGGAAGAGGGTGGTCCTGGTCGAAGAGACACCGATAGGAGAGAGAGATTATACGGGGGGAAGGGCTACGAGGTTGTTGGAAAAAATGCATCAGCAAGGGGCAATTATTGCCACAGACAGCAGGGAAGTTTTTGAAATTATGGAGAGGATGAGCACATGTCTGACCTGATTTTGATTCTCGGAGGAGCGAGATCCGGAAAGGGCATCTTCGCCGAGAGGATGACTGAAGGTTTTAAGAAAGTTGCCTATTTGGCCACCGCCGAAGCTCTAGACGAGGAGATGCGAGAGAGGATAGAGAATCATAAAAAGCAGAGGCCAGGCAGTTGGGTAACGCTGGAGGTGCCCCATAATTTGGTGGAGGCATTTCGTCGGATCGATTCCGATACCGAGGCGGTAGTAGTGGACTGCCTAACCCTTTATATTTCCAATCAGATGACTAGATTTTCCGAGGAGGAGATAGTTGAAAAAGTCTCGGAATTGCTCGATTTACTCGGGGCCTTTCGGGGCAGGGTCATCTTCATCTCAAACGAAGTGGGCATGGGAATAGTCCCGGAGTATAAGATGGGCCGGGATTACAGAGATATTCTTGGCAAAGTGAATCAAGTTATCGCCGAGGCTGCCGGTGAGGTTTATCTGATGGTTGCCGGGATACCGCTGAAAGTGAAAATGGCTGACGGCAGATAGGAAAGGGATTAGTGAAGAGGGAGGAGTCTAGAGGGAAAATCTTTTAATTTAAATATCCCTTAGACTTTAGACTTATCCCTCGTCCCCGAATTGGTTGATGGCTGGGAGCTAGAGGTTGAGGACTGGAGGCAGAAATTGGCAGCTAGAGCAATAATGGTTCAGGGAACCGCTTCTCACGTGGGAAAAAGTGTTATAGTGGCCGGTCTCTGTCGAATTTTTGCTCAAGATGGTCATAGGGTCACTCCTTTTAAATCCCAGAATATGGCCCTGAATTCTTTCGTTACGAGGGATGGGGGGGAGGTGGGTCGAGCTCAGGCCGTTCAGGCTATTGCCGCTGGTCTGGAGCCCACGGTGGATATGAATCCCGTCCTTCTCAAACCCACCAGGGATTTCGAATCGCAGGTGATAGTCCACGGTCGCCCGGTGGGGAATATGAGGGCTGGCGAGTACCACCTCAAATTCTTAGAAGAAGCCCTCAAGGCCATTGAGGGGTCCCTTCGTCGTCTTCAAGGCGAGTACGAGTTGATCGTCATAGAGGGAGCCGGCAGTCCGGCGGAGGTTAATCTTAAAGAATACGATGTGGTCAATATGAGGATAGCCCATCTGGCAAAAGCTCCCGTGCTTTTGGTCGCCGACATAGATAAAGGAGGGGTCCTGGCTTCCATTGTAGGCACTTTGGAACTTTTGGATCCTTGCGAAAGAGATTTGGTAGCCGGTTTCATCATCAATAAGTTCAGGGGCGACATCAAGCTCCTTGAGCCGGCTATAGATTTTTTGGAGGAGAAAACGAAAAGGAAAGTTTTGGGTGTAGTTCCTTTCATCAGAGACTTAGGCATTCAGGAGGAGGATTCCATTTCCCACCCGAGTCTCGGATCAGAGGAAGCGGAAATAAAGATGGTGGTCGTGCGGTTGCCTCACATCTCTAATTTCACCGATTTTGACCATTTGAACAGGGAAAATGGGGTAGTTGTAAAATTCTCAACCTCAAGTAGAGATTTAGAGAATGTGGATGCTATCATCCTTCCGGGAACCAAAAACACCATCGAGGATATGGTTTGGCTTTGGAAAAGCGGTCTGGCCGAGGAAATTCTGATTCAAGCCCGAAAAGGGAGACCCATCCTAGGGATATGCGGAGGTTATCAGATGCTGGGTGAGCGCATAATGGACTCCGAAGGCGTGGAGTCCAGATTGACTGAGATCGGGGGGCTTGCTCTTTTACCTGTTATAACGAAGTTTTCATCTGAGAAAGTCACTTTCCAGGTTGAAGCGGAGTTTTTGCGGGCCACTCCTCTCTTTCCGGGTGTGGAGGGGGAGAGGATCAGGGGTTATGAGATACATATGGGGAGGGTGGAGCTTCTCTCTGGTAGGCCCATTTTTAAGTTTCGCCGGGGTGGCGAGGAGATAATGGAAGGAGCCACCGATGGGAGCGGCAGAGTCTTTGGAACCCAACTTCACGATCTCTTCGGGAATTCTTCCGTCAGGCGGTCCTTTATCAATGCTTTGCGAAGGGGGAAGGGCCTCAATCCTTTGGGTGATGATCTCGTGGAGGATTCATTTCAGGACAAAGCTCTTGATGAATTTGCTAATATCCTGCGGAGGAATTTAGATATGAAGAAAATCTACGGTCTTGTGGGGTTGTGATGATGGTTCTTGTGTCGGCAGCTTTCTTTTTGGATCTTATATTGGGCGATCCCCTCTGGATGCCACATCCGGTGAGACTTGTCGGCGGATTCATAGAGATTGCGGAGGGGCTCCTGCGAAGATTTTTCAAAGGTCGGCTCGAGTACGTGGGCGGTTTCATATTGGCGATTTCGGTGGTTTTGATCACCTGCCTGTCAGCCCTTCTGCTGTTGAAGCTGGCTTTTCGTGTATCTTTTTGGAGCGGGGCTACCCTCAGCCTTTTTTTGATATTTACCTGTCTGGCCACAAAGGGGTTGGCCGTTGAGGCGAAAGGGGTTTATGGGGCCCTCACTTCGGGGAAACTCGCTGAGGCTCGGTGTCTGGTCTCTCGAATGGTCGGGAGAGACACGGATCACATGGATGAGCGCGAGGTGGCAAGGGCCACCGTCGAGAGCGTGGCTGAGAACATTGTAGATGGAGTGGTGGCACCGCTCTTTTATGTTTTTCTGGGGGGACCGGTTCTGGTGCTGACTTACAAAGCCGTCAATACCCTGGATTCGATGGTCGGTTACAAAAATGATAAGTACACCAAATTCGGCTGGTTCTCAGCTAAGCTGGATGATATTGCCAATTATCTTCCGGCCAGGGTCACGGGCTTTCTTTTTCCCTTGACCTCCCTTTTGATGGGGGAGGATTTCCGAGGTTGTGTTGAAGTTTTGCTGCGAGATCGAAGGAAGCACCCCAGCCCAAATGCGGGAATTCCGGAATCGGCAATGGCAGGAGCCCTTGGTGTCCGTTTGGGGGGTCTGAATTTTTATAATGGGAAGGCCAGTTTTCGCCCTTACCTCGGTGGTGGGGGTCGCGAGTCGCTGCCGGGGGATATCATGAGGGCCATCAGGTTGCATTATGCTCTTTCCATCACGGTTCTTATTTTGGGGCTTGCGATCTTCTTTGCGGGGAGGTGGTGGGGTTGAAGAGGGTTCACGGCGGAGATATCTGGAGGGCGGCCGAGGAAAGTGGTCGCTTGTCTGGTGAGTTGATCGATTTCAGTTCCAATATCAATCCCTACGGTCCCCCTTCGGGTGTTGATAAGGTCATCGTGGCCAGCCTAAAAGGGATAACCCATTACCCCGATCCGGAGTCCCGTAAGCTCAGGGGAACCCTGGCTGATTATCTGGGAGCGAGTTCCCCAAATATCCTCGTCGGGAATGGCTCTGTTGATCTCATTCATTTTCTGGCGAACCGTTTTCGACCTTGCAGGGCTTTAATTCCTTCCCCCACTTTTTGCGAGTATGAACTGGCGGTGAAGAGTGCGGGGGGAGAAGTTGTTCATCTCGTTCTCGGGCGAGGCGATTTCTCTCTGGATGTGGAGATGGTTTTGGAGCGGTTAAGTGGGGTTAAGATGGTTTTTCTTTGTAACCCCAACAATCCCACTGGAAATCTTTTCCCGCGAGATCGATTGGAGCTGGTAGCCGAGGAGGCCGAAAGGCTCAATGTAACGATCGTAGTGGACGAGGCGTTTATGGATTTTCTGGAGGACAGGGAAAACCACTCTCTGATTAAAGAGGCAGTGAGGAGGAAAAATGTGTTGGTCCTGGGCTCCCTGACCAAATTTTTTGCTCTTCCCGGTCTAAGACTGGGTTATGTCCTCGCGGGGGAGGATCTGATAGCGGAGTTAGCCTTTCACAAGGAGCCCTGGAGCGTGAATCACTTCGCGCAGGTAGCCGGCATCGCCGCTTTGAAGGATGAGGAGTTCATTTCGATGAGCCGAAAGCTCATCGCAAAGGAAAGAAAGTCTTTATATGAGGATCTTCTGAAGCTGGATCGTTTGAAGCCATATCCCTCGAAGACTAACTTTATCCTCGTGGAGCTGGAGCACCCTGCCTGGAGCTCCATTCGCCTTCGGGAGGAGTTGGCGAAGAGGGCCATCATGATTCGCGATTGCAGTTCCTTCAGGGGTTTGGGTGAGAAGTTCATTCGCGTTGCGGTGAGAGATGAGGTTGAGAATGGAAAGCTCGTCGATGCGCTGAAGCAAGTTTTGATGGACTATTAGCAAAGATGCATTGATAAGTAGTTTGGACTCAAATGCCTCGAAGACA
>DNCG01000041.1 GCA_003491635.1 Actinomycetota bacterium | reverse complement strand
AACTGCACGAATTGCGGCCCTCGCTTCACCATCATCGAGGACATTCCCTATGATCGCCCAAAGACGACGATGGGGATATTCAAGATGTGTCCGGAATGTCAGGCGGAATACGACGACCCCACCAACCGCAGATTTCACGCCCAACCCAATGCTTGCCCGGAATGTGGACCTAAACTTACGTTAGTGGGGAGTGGGGAGTCGAGAGTTGGGAGTGTGATTCGATGTGAAGATCCCATCACAGAGACCATCAAACCGCTGAAGGAAGGGGAAATTGTTGCCATCAAGGGGCTGGGGGGATTCCACCTCGCCTGTGACGCGGAGAACGATCGAGCGGTGATTGAGCTGAGGAGGAGAAAAAGGCGCCCCGACAAGCCGCTGGCCGTAATGATTCACGACATCGACGAGGTCAAGAGACACTGCTTCGTCTCCCTGGAGGAAGAGCGGGTGCTCAAAAGTCCCCAGAGACCGATCGTCCTGCTCCTCAAAAAACCGGAGTCGACGATATCCCCAGGGGTCGCCCCAAACAACAAATATCTAGGGGTGATGCTCCCCTACACCCCCCTTCACTATATCCTCCTCAGAGAATCAAAGATGGCCCTTGTGATGACAAGTGGAAACATAAGCGAGGAGCCGATCGCTATGGAAAATGAGGAGGCCCTGCAAAGATTGGGGCACATCGCCGACTACTTTCTGAAGCACGACAGGGAGATCTACTCCCGCTACGACGACTCCGTTGTTCGCCTCACCGGAGGGGAGATGACACTGATCCGCCGGGCCAGAAGTTTCGCCCCCTTCCCCATCCAGCTACCCTTCAAAGCTCAAGAAATACTGGCCGTCGGACCGGAACTCAAGAACACCTTCTGCCTGACGAAAGAGAACTACGCCTTCGTCAGCCAGCATATCGGGGACATGGAAAACCTCGAGACCCTGGAACACTTCGAAACCACCTTGAACCTCTACGTGAAACTATTCAGGATTAAACACAAAATGGTCGCCCACGATTTGCACCCCGAATATCTCTCTACTAAATTCGCCAAATCATTGAAGGGTATCCCCCTCGTTGAAGTTCAACACCACCACGCCCACATCGCCAGTTGCACGGCGGAAAACGGCGTCGAGGGAAGGGTCATTGGGCTCTCCTACGACGGGACAGGATACGGTAGCGATGGCACCATCTGGGGAGGAGAAATCCTCATAGCCGACTGGAGAGGTTTCAGACGAGCTGCACACCTAAGGTACTTCCCGATGCCCGGTGGGGAAGCCGCGATAAAAAGACCATACAGAATGGCCTTCAGCTACCTCTACTCTCTCTTCGGGGAGGACTACGAAAAGCTAAAGATAGATTTCGTCGGATCGTTGAGGAAGGATGAGGTCAAAATCATGAAGAATCAACTCGATAAAAACCTGAACTCCCCGATCACGTCAAGCTGCGGGAGGCTTTTCGACGCCGTCTCCGCGCTCCTTGGAGTGAGAAGCGTGATCGATTATGAGGGACAGGCCGCCGTTGAGCTCGAGATGATGGCCGACCAAGATGTGAAAGAATGCTATCCCTTCGAAATCCAAGACTCCCGACTCCCCACTCCCGACTCCCCACTGGTCATCGACACCGAGGCCATCGTCAGAGGGGTGGTCAAAGATTTGGAGAAAGGCACTTCATCATCGGTCATCTCAGCGAAGTTTCACAATAGTGTGGTTAATTTCTCGACCGAAATCTGCGAGAGATTGAGGGAAGAAGAGAAGCTCAATCGAGTAGCCTTAAGCGGTGGGGTTTTTCAAAATCTTTACCTTCTGACCAAGCTAACGAGGAAACTCAGAGAGGCCGGCTTTGACGTCCTGACACACAAAAAAGTACCCGCCAACGATGGCGGGATATCCCTCGGCCAAGCGGTAATAGCCAACTTCGCCACAAAATCTACCACGTAGCCCCGGTCGCCACGAACTCGCAGTAATCAGTGTCCACAAAAACCATTTCTCCTCTACCTTTTTATCCTGGGCGCACTTGCGGTATTCCCGCAAACTTGTACACCTTTCCATCTAGAATCGGCGAAAACCCCCTGAACTTTAGTTCGAAAAAGAAGATGCTTTAAAGACCCAAATAGTTATAGTATATTTAGATATGTTCACCCAAAGGAGGAGAAATGGCCTCTTCAACCATCTCTGAGATCAAAAAAAGAGATGGACGGATCGTTCCATTTGAGCCGGAGAAAATCGCCAATGCCATCCACAAGGCGATCCTGGTCGTCGAGGAGAAGGATAAAGGCGTTGCCGATGAACTTGCCAGAGAAGTAGTCTCCCTCCTCGAGGAAAGATACGCCGGACAGACCCCCGGTGTGGAGAACGTCCAGGACCTGGCGGAGGAAGTCCTCGTAAAAAGGGGTTACGCCAGGGCGGCCAAGGCCTTCATTCTCTACCGACAAAAGAGGACAGAAATAAGGACGGCCAAGAGATTCTTCGGCGTGGAAGACGAACTAAAGCTGACCGTTAACGCCTCCAGAGTGCTGGAAAAGAGGTATCTCATCAAGGACGAGCACGGAAAGGTCGTCGAGACCCCCACCCAAATGTTCAGCCGCGTCGCCAGGGCCATCGCCGCCATCGACTCCATCTACGACAAAAAGGCGGACGTTCAAAAAACCGAGAAAGAATTCTACGAAATGATGGCTAACCTTGAATTCTTACCCAACTCCCCTACTTTAATGAATGCGGGAACAGAATTAGGTCAATTAAGTGCCTGTTTCGTGCTCCCGATCGAAGATTCTTTAAAGAGCATCTTTGAAGCGGTCAAGCAGATGAGCCTGATTCATCAAAGTGGAGGGGGTACGGGATTTTCCTTTTCTCAGCTTCGACCAAAGGGCGATATGGTGAAATCAACCAAAGGCATCGCCTCGGGACCAGTCTCCTTCATGCGCGTCTTCGATGTGGCCACCGACGTCATTAAACAGGGCGGCCGGAGGCGCGGTGCCAATATGGGCATTTTAAATGTGGACCATCCCGACATCCTGGAGTTCATAACGGCCAAAACCAGGGAGGATTTCCTGACCAATTTCAACCTCTCCGTCGCCGTAACCGACGAATTCATGGACGCTGTCAAGCACGGTAGAGAATATCCCTTGATAAACCCGCGCACGGGCAAAGAGGTCAAAAAACTCAAGGCCAGAAACGTCTTCGACCTGATAACCACGATGGCCTGGCGCACGGGCGACCCCGGCATGATCTTCATAGACGAAATAAACAGAAAAAATCCCACACCACACATCGGCAAAATCGAGTCCACTAACCCTTGCGTAACGGGGGACACCTTGGTGGCCACAGAGTTTGGACTACTGCCCGCTCGCACTCTAAAACCCGGGGTAAAAATTTATACCCCCCAGGGGCTATGCCCAATCACTAAATTTATAAGCAATGGCATTCAAAGTGTTTACCGAGTACGCACCAAGAGTGGATTTGAATTGAAAATAACCAAAGACCACAAACTGCTCACCCCTGACCGGGGATGGGTAGCTCTTAAAGAGCTCAAACCCGGAGACCGAATATCTATCCAAAAGGGATTTCCTTTCCCGAATGGGCAAACATTGCCGGCCGACTTTGATGCGATGAAACTTCGGGGAAAAACAAAAATTCTTTTCCCTTTGGAATACAGCAATGATTATGGTTTTCTTTTAGGAATACTTGTAGGAAGTGGATACTACAGCACCTCCAATGCCTTCTACTTTGGCGAGAAAGAACAGGAGTTGCTCTCTCGCACAATAAACGTGCTCGATGCTTGGGAAACAAGCTACTGCATCAGGCCACGAGGTAAAACCACAGTCATCCACCTACCTAAGGGGATGCGTCGTCTTTGGAAAGCTTTCCAAGCCACCTCTGGAAAATCACGCGAGCGAAGAGTGCCCGCTAAAATATTTAGCGCTCCCACAAATGTGGTCAGGACTTTTCTTTCCGCTCTCTTTTCTTGCAGTGGAACGATTGATGCCTCAGGAGCAATACGCCTATCCTCCGCTTCCCATAAGCTACTCAAGGATGTTCAGATTTTACTTCTGGCATTTGGCATCAAGGGTAAAATCTATCGCCGAGCTCGATCAAAGGTGGAGGCATTCTCGTACGTAACGAAGGAGGGAGAGAGAAGGTCCTACCCATCAGGAGATTACCACGAACTAATAATCTCCAATTCGAGTCGAAAAACTTTTGCCGCAGAAATTGGCTTCTTTGTCTCTAGTAAGGCTGATAAGTTGACGGAGAGAAGCAGGAAATTTAAGCAAGAGGATTGGAGCGATGAAATCAAAGCCATTGAGGCAGAAGGAGAGGAAGAGGTCTTCGATGTCACTGAGCCAAAAACATACACCTGGATCACCAATGGCTTTATATCCCTGGATTGTGGGGAGCAGCCTTTACTCCCTTATGAATCTTGTTTCGCTGAAGAAACTCGAATTTTGACCAACAAAGGTTGGGAGAGGATCGATCGAGTATATGAACGACAACTCAGGGGTGAGCCTGTTCTAGTTTTCACCGATAACCTTTTGCTCAATAAGCAAGGCTTCACTTTACGCCCAGCCAAAATTATCCCCACTGGAGAGAGACCTGTTGTTTGCATCGAGCTCAAGAATGGACAACGCCTCAGAGTTACCCCTGATCATAAAATTCTCACCCACCATGGATGGGTCCCTGCAGAACAGCTAAACCAAGAAGATTACATCTATATCATGGATGGGATTCCTGAGAGAGATGCTGAGGTTCCGACTGAGCAGAAGATTTTCTTCCAAATGCTTGGGTGGATCGTAGGAGATGGTTGGCATACCGATAAATCCAGCGGGCTTCTGTTCGCCCCCGATGATGCTTTAGTGAAGGAAGAACTTTTACCTTTTTGGCAGAGCCTATGTCAGGGGCTACAGTCCGAAAGGGCAAATGGGCGCCTCCCTTACGGAAGCATTGCAAAAACGGGGGTTCTTACGGTTGGCTCCCAAAATGTTGGTCTTCGCCAATTATTAGTGGATTCAGGACTCGAGTTTGGAAAGAGCAAAGAAAAACGTGTGCCTGCCTCGGTATTTACGGCACATCGAGAACTCCAAATTGAGTTCTTAAAAGGACTTTTTGCTGCCGAGGGGTCAGTCAACCCCCGTCGTGCCAGTATATCCTTGACCACAGCTTCCCAAAAATTGGCAGAGGAGGTTCAATTACTCCTTCTGGGTCTTAACATAAAATCACGCATATGGTCTTATCGGCACAAGGATGGCAGAAGTTGGCATGATTTAATTATCACCTCGGATGGTCTGCTAAAATTCGCTGAGATTATCGGTTTCCCCTTTCATCCCAACAAGCAACGAAGAATGGAGGAATGGATAGGCTCCCTGACTAAAAAACACCATATCTCCAGACGTATAAAGGTCAGATCCGTCGTACCCGATGGAACAGCCCGCGTCTACGATGTATTTGAGCCAGAAACACATTCTCTGATCGCCCAAGGGATGATAGCGCACAATTGCAATCTTGGATCTATCAACCTCTCAAAGATGGTCAAAGATCGCGAAGTGGACTGGGAGAGGCTGGAAAGAACGGTGGAGACAGCCGTGCACTTTCTGGACAACGTCATCGACGCCAACGAGTTTCCCCTTCCCGAAATCGAGAAAATGACCAAAGGAAATAGGAAAATAGGGCTTGGAATCATGGGCTTCGCCGATTTCCTCATCAAATTGAGCGTACCCTACGATTCCAAAGAGGGATTAAACATCGCCGAAAGGGTGATGAAATTAATTTTGGAAAAGGCGAGAGAGACTTCCGCAAAGCTGGCGGAGAAGCGAGGCCTCTTTCCCAATTTCAAGGGGAGCATTTACGATAAACCCGGGGGCTTAAGACTCCGAAATGCCAGCTTGACCACGATTGCCCCCACCGGAACCATCAGCCTCATAGCTGGTTGCTCCAGTGGCATCGAACCTCTCTTTGCCATCTCCTTCGTTCGCAATGTCATGGAGGGCACAAGGTTATTGGAGGTAAATCCCTTATTTGAAAAGGTGGCAAAGGAACAAGGTTTATACGGTCCAGAGCTGGCGATGGAAGTAGCAAAGAAAGGTTCCCTTGAAGATTTGAAGGGAATTCCAGAAGGCATGCGAAGGGTGTTTGTAACCGCCTTTGAGATCTCCCCTCAGTGGCATGTGAGAACGCAGGCCGCCTTCCAGAAACATACCGACAACGCCGTCTCCAAGACCATCAACTTCCCCTCCGACG
>DNCG01000046.1 GCA_003491635.1 Actinomycetota bacterium | reverse complement strand
CGTGGCAACAACGTTGCTTTACGCAATGCAAAATGTAGATATAAAGCTTAAACCCAAATGTCAAAATCCCAGTGTCAAACCGTGCTCCGCCATAGCTTCGCGACGGCGAGTCAAGCCCAAAGTCCAAAATTCAAACATCGAGATCATATTTTTTATTTTTTGGATTTTGGATTTCCATTGGATCGTTTTTTAGTCTTACTTTTTCATTGCACCTTGCTCGCTGTAGCGGTTTCTATCCCTGCCTGTCGGTAGGCAGGCACTATTTTTAGAGAAGAACCTGATTTATTATATCCGCTCTTTATTCTCGCAGAAAGTTTTTCGTCCCTGGTTTTAACTTTGGTGAGTTGACTAAGGCTATTTTAGCTGGTGGGAGCCCTCCCTTGAAGATATCTCGCTTTTTATCTATTTTTAGACCAGGCAACCCTTTAGCTAAGTTATATTTTTAGCGATAATAAAATGGACTTGAAAGGGGTAAGATGAGGTTTCTAAAAAAACTTTCATGGCCTTCTCGACAACCTCTTCTGTTATCTTCGGGGAAAGAGTGAGAGTATAAGTCTTACGATCTCTACTGTGGAGTTAAAAGAGAATATCAAGGCACATCTATTGGCGCCGATGAAGAGCTATTCCATCATTCTTCTGGTTGTTGGAGCGGTGTCGATCGCGCTTTCCTTTATCAAATGGTCAAACAAAAAGCAGATTGCGAGTCCTGGGGGTTCGGGTTGAAAGTTCTCATAATAAACAACCACCTTGATCCCAAAGAAAACGAGGAGCTTGCCGGAGCAGTTGGTGGTTTTTGCGAATATGAGACCGTTTCATACAAGGCGATCGATGTGGAATATGAACCCGGAGAGGACATTGGAGCCGTAATTCTTAGCGGTTCCAAGGCAAGGATTGTGGACCCGGATAGTGTGGCTGAGTTCAAGCATGTCGCGAGTCTCATAAGGCGCATTGAGGTTCCTCTTCTCGGCATCTGCTTTGGTCACCAGCTTATCTGTCTTGCCCTGGGAGCCAAGGTCGGAGCTCTTGAGTGTCCGGTGAAAGATAGGTTTGAAAGAGTTAGAGTCATTAGGGTAAATGATCTCTTTTGGGGCTTTCAAACGGGTCAAAACATTCCTTTGGCTGAATGGCACAATGATTATGTGAAGAAAGACGGTCTATCCGAGGCCGGCTTCGAACTACTTGCGGATTCTTCCTCCTGCGAAGTGGAGGCCGTAAAACACCGCTTTAAGCCTCTCTATGGTGTTCAATTTCACCCCGAACGCTTCCGCTCCGCCGATGGCGGGGAAGAACACAAAGAGGGACTTCAGATCATAAGGAATTTTTGTTCGGTGGCGAAGCAAATGTCGTAATTGCCTCGGTGATTAGATGCTCATTCGAGGTGAGGTAAATTTTAGCTTCTGGCCTCAATCTTCTTGCCATACTGCTCCAGTATCTTCCAGGCCAACACGATGAGAATGGCGATCGCAGCGGCAAGCACTATATCTCCTGGGGACAAGAGACCTCCGGTCGACTCTACCATTTCATGCTCTTCTTCCCCGTGCTCCTTGGCTTCTGGCTCATGGGTCTCTGCCCCCTTTGCCTCGTGTGGTTCGTGCGCTTTGGCTTCTTCTACTTCATGTTCTTCTGCCTCGTGTTCTTCAGTTTCATGGATCTCTACCTCTTCCACCGTTGCTTCGTGAGAAGACCCTGTAATGCTCCCTGAGCTGGCCAAAACAGTAGATTTAGGTGTATTGACTCGAGCCCACGTGGTTGCTGGCAACGTAAGGCCAAGCGCTAATGGCACGAAGAAAATGATCGCGAGGGTCACTCCTATTTTCCTGGTTGTCTTGTTCTCAAAACGCATTTTCACCTCCACTCTTCATCGGTTCGATTTGAATCATTGAAATATTCTGCACGGAGACGTGGCTTTCCCTTACGGGGAGTAAAATATGCGCTCAAGAGGCCTTTTTCTTTGTTAATCCTTCCCTCCAGGACTCGAGTATTAACTTTCGTGCCCTCGTTTTCTTGATGTGTTTGGCTTGAGCTATCTCATCGCCCAGTATGTGGAGGCCCCTCTTCAATAATTCCCTCTGTGCCCAACTTAGTCCCCTTTCCTCCTTCTTGTACAGGAGGTCCGAAGTGATCTCTGCTACTTGAAGAACGTCGGGGCTCTCTAATTTCTCAAGACAGTGAGCGTGGGTTATGGTTTTTATATTTTTAGGCGGTTCCCCCGCTCTCTCTTTGAGAGCATCCAAAACCTCTCCCACTCTCTTTGAGGGGATTACCCTCCTCAATCCCACTTCTTTTGCTTTGCCCACAGGAACCATTAGTTTCAGGGAGTCCTCGGGAAAGGAGATAACATAATACTCCCCTTTCTCGCCCCGAAAATTCCTGGTGACGATGTCCTCGATCCTTCCCACCCCATAGTAAGGATAGGAAACTTTGCTGCCGATGCGATACATTCTCATTCCCCACAATCACTGGAAATCTGCTTACACCTATATTATACCCCGGACATAATTCCAGAAAGTAGGTTGACAATCTTGAGCCCCAAATCCAAAATCCTAAACAAATCTCCATC
>DNCG01000060.1 GCA_003491635.1 Actinomycetota bacterium | reverse complement strand
GTGCCTGGTTCCTTGTTTCTCGTCTCTCGTCCTTCGTCCTTCGTCCCTCGTCCTTTGCCCCTTGACTCTTGACTTTTCACTCCCGGCTCCTCACTCCCCACTCCCCGCCTGCCATCACCTTGCTCAAGCATGGCGGGCAGGCCGACTTTTTATTCTCTCTGCTTCCCCATATAAACGATCACCCTCGAGCCTCAAGGCATGTACTGATACAAGTTCGCCCACCAAATCAGGCAGGCCTTTAAAATGGACTCGAATATAGTTATCGGTCAAACCGGTCAAAAGGTTATCCCCAACGAGCTTTTCGACCAAAACCTCCAATCTCCTCCCCACAAACCCCTCGATGAAATCACGAGCCAACTCCTCACCCAGCTCAATCAGCTCGGCTGAACGCTCCTTTTTCACATCGGTGGAGACCCGGCCGGGCAAAGAACAGGCGAGCGTCCCCAGCCGGGGAGAAAATCTAAACACGTGAATCTTCCTGGGTTCGACCTGGTGAATGAGATCCTTTGTCCGCTTGAAATGCCTCTCAGTCTCACCCGGAAAGCCCACCATCACATCGGTGGTGATGGCCACCTCGGGTATCTTTTCTCTTATCTCCTCAATCACCCCAGCATAATCTTCACCAGTGTAATTCCTGTTCATGGCCCTCAATATCTCATCGCTGCCGCTCTGAAGCGGAATGTGCAGATGACGGCAGAAAACGGGATTTGAAGAGACCAAATTGACCAGTCCGGGTGTGATATCAAAGGGTTCGATCGAGCTCAATCTGATCCGGGCCAAACCGGGAATTTGGGCTAAATCGGCTAACAATTCCTCGAGACCTATCCCGCCTAGCAGATCACAACCATATCTGCCCAGATTGACGCCGGTGACCACGATCTCCTTGACTCCCACCTCGACCAGACGAGTGGCCTCAGCAAGAACCTCCTTCCTGGATCTGCTGAGCGGCTTTCCCCTTGCATAAGGGACTATGCAATAGGAACAGAATCGATCGCAACCATCCTGGACCTTTAGCGGGGCACGGGTATGAAGCCGGGGCCTGAGGGAAACCCCGCGAGATTCGCGAGAGCTCCCCGGAAAGACTTTGTCCACAACCAGCTTAGCAAGGTGTGGTTTATCCTCATTTCTAATCAGCACATCCACACCATCTAACTCTCTCAGTCCCGCGAGAAACGCATTAACGTAGCAACCCGTCACAACGACGAAGGCAGGGTGATTTCGCCCGATGGCCCTCCTTATTGCCCGCCTGGATTTGTGATCGCTCACATTCGTCACCGTGCAGGTGTTGATAATGTAGACATTGGCCTCGTCAGAAAAATCAACCAATTCAAAGCCATGGTTTAAAAAATCCTGGATGATCCGTTCGCTCTCGTATTGGTTTACCTTGCACCCCAGAGTGCATATAGAAAATGTGGGGTTTCGCATGCATCTTCACTCATTAAAAATGAGTACCCATCGGTACCCACAGTCTCCTATTACCATCAATTATAAGTCTACTACAGCTAGAGAACGGCAACAAGCTCCCCAAAATCGTGAAAGTCCCAAATCGAAGTGCTCACCTTAGGTTGACAATTCGTAAAGAACAATGGCTAGGGCCACCGGGCTGGCGGTCTCGGTGCGAAGAATGTATTTTCCCAAGGTCGCCAGCTTGCCCCCGATATCTTTCAGAGCCCGCACCTCTCCCTCACTAAAACCTCCCTCCGGACCGATCACCACGGCGATGCTCTTCGGATGAATCCCTTGAAGGATTTGTCTAACCGATCTTTCTTTTTCCTCCTCCCAAAAGACTAAGACCAGATCAAATTCGAGGAGCAGCTCTAGGGCTCGCTCCCATGAAACCACCTCTGTGATTTCGGGGGCGGTCAACCTCTGAGATTGCTTGGCAGCTTCTAGGGTAACTCTTCGCCAGCGAGAAACCTTACTTTCTCTCTTCCTCTCGTCCAACCTGACTACAGTGCGCTCGGTCATCACCGGCACAATTCTTGAGACGCCGAGCTCCGTTGACTTTTGGACGATGGAATCCATCTTCGTCCCCTTGGGAATCCCTTGAAAAAGCGTTATATGGGGACCGGCATCCTCAATAAATCTTCGCTCCAGAACCCTCGCCTCCACCCGAGAGTCGCTCACGCCCACGATCCTCCCCAGGCACTCCAAGCCCCTGCCATCGCACACGGTGATAACATCTCCAACCTTCAGACGCAAGACATCCTTTATATGCCTTACATCCTCCCCAATGATCTCGACTTTCCCCTCCGCGATGTGGTCTGGGGAAACAAAAAACCTCGGCCTGCTCATCCTCCACCGCTTCCAATACCAGCTCCCGACATTCAAAAATTGGCGCTATTATGAGAGCAAAAGCCGGGATCAAGCTTCATGAACAGCTCACCCGGCCGAAAATTCTCTTCCAGATAGCGAACATCCTCAAGGGCTCTCCTCCTCGGAGCCAAGGAGGACCCTAAGCTTGCCGATGATCCCCTTTGAAGAAATCGGTTCCTCTCCACTCACCTGCGCAAACTCGCTGAGGAGCTTTCTCTGTTCCTTGGTGAGCTTGGTGGGAACGGAGACAACGACCTTCACCAGAAGATCTCCCTTCCCTCCACCCTGAAGATGAGGAATTCCTTTCCCTTTGAGCCAAAGAACCTGTCCGCTTTGAGTACCAGGTGGAATCCTCAAATCGCAGGAACCAAACAAGGTGGGAATCTCCACGTTGGCTCCCAGTGCAGCTTGGGCGAACGAGATGGGTAATTCACAGAATACATCATCGCCACGTCGTTCGAAGAACTCGTGCGATCCCACCGAGACTCTCACATACAAATCCCCCGCCGGTCCCCCACGAACGCCGGCTTCGCCCTTTTCTTCAAGCTTGAGTTGGGAACCATGAGCGATACCCCGAGGAATATGGATTGATAATTTCTCCACACCGGTTTGACGACCCTCCCCTCCGCAATCCCTGCAAGGGGAAGTGATCACCTCGCCGGAACCACCGCAACGATTACAGGTGTAAATCCTGGTTAAACTGCCGAGAAAGGTTCCATGGCTTCGCTTTATCCGACCCGAGCCTCCACAGGTAGGACAGCGACTGGGATGAGTCCCCTCCTCGGCTCCGGTACCTCGACAGCTCTCGCAACGCTTAAGGAGCGTTAACTCAATCTCTTTATCTGCCCCGGTGGCCACCTCTTCCAGGGAAACCTCCAGGTCAAAAGTTAAATCCGATCCCCTCTCGGCAACAAACCTCGGCCGAGCGTAAAAATCACCAAAGAAGGTGTCAAAGATGTTATCAAAGATACCAAACCCCTCAAAGCCATCGAAAAATGGCCCTGTCTTAGCACCCCCAAAATAGTCGTAGTGTTGGCGTTTTTCGGGGTCGCTCAAAACCTCATAGGCTTCGGAAATTTCCTTGAATCTCGCCTCCGCTTCAGGATCCACTTTGTTGACATCAGGATGATATTTGCGTGCTAGAGCCCGATAAGCCTTTTTTATCTCGGCATGAGAGGCATCCCTGGACACACCAAGAATCTGATAGTAATCCCTGCGATCTTTAAAAATCAAGTAATATCACCTTAACCATGCAAAGATTCCAACGTCTCACTCAAATTCTGGGCCACATAGCCCACGGTTGAAATTGCCTTGGCGTAGTTCATCCGGGTGGGGCCAAGGAGACCAAGAACACCGAGGCTTTTGTCAGCGACCTGATAACTGGCGATGACGAGACTACAATCTTCCATTCCCAGCTGTTCGTTTTCCGAGCCTATTTTCACAACAACCCGCTCCGGTTCAAGTTCCCCACCAAGGAGACGAAGCAACATATAACCTTGTTCAAACACCTGAAATAGAGCCTGAACCTTCTCCAAGCTCCTAAACTCCGGTTGCTGAAGAAGAAGGGAGGCGCCACCAAAATAAAACCGCCTGTTTTCTTCGGCCAAGCAATCATCGATGCTGATAACAACTTTCCTAATCAAACTCTCCCGCCCAGGAAGAAGTTGGAACAGTTGCTCCACGATGTCATGGATGCAATCGGGGCTCGATTTGGCCAACCTTTCATTCAAAGCACTTTCAAGAAGCCATAAGTCACCCGCTCTGACCGGCCGTTCAAGCTCTAAAACCCTCTTGGCAACCCAACCTGTATCGGTTATGAGAGCCAAAAGAATAGTCCATGAACGGAGGAAGATCAGGTCGACGTGTTTCAACAAGCTCTTCTTCAAAGCAGGGGCAAACACCACGGCCGCGTAATTGGTGAGCCTGGAGAGGAGAGAGGACGTCTCTCGTATGAGGTCCTCCATCTCCTTGTTGATTTCCAAATAGAAACGATGTATGAGCCTCTTTTCGGCTAAGGTAAGGGTCTCCGTATCCGTTAAGCTATTCACATAACAACGATATCCCTCGTCTGTGGGGATGCGCCCCGCGGAGGTGTGAGGTTGTTTAAGATAGCCCAGCTTTTCTAGGGTAGCCAGCTCGTTTCGCACCGTTGCTGAACTCACCCCCAGCTGATAATTCTCCACGAGATAACCGGAGCTTATGGGCTCCACCGTGCGGATATATTCATGGACAAGCGCACAGAGAATGAATTCCCTTCGCGGGTCCAGGCTCATTTTTCTCCTCCCTTAGCACTCCCAATGAGTGACTGCTAGCTATTATACAGAAGATTAGAACGGTGAACAATCAATCCTAGACGAATTCGGAGA
>DNCG01000059.1 GCA_003491635.1 Actinomycetota bacterium | reverse complement strand
CGGATGTTTGTTGGCGAGTTTCAGCATACTCTAGATGGAAAAGGCAGGTTGATACTGCCGTCGAAGTTCAGGGATGCTTTGGCCGATGGATTGGTTATCACCAAGGGTATGGAGGGTTGTCTTTTCATCTTTCCCAAGAGTGAGTGGCCCCAATTGGAGGATAAGGTGAGATCCCTTCCCTTAACCAAAAAGGATGCGCGGAAGTTTTCTCGATTCTTCTTCGCCGGAGCGACCGAGGAGGTTTTAAGCAAGCAGGGCCGAGTTTTGATCCCTGAAAACTTGAGGAAATACGCGGGTCTGGAGAAGGATATCGTGGTGATAGGGGTCTCAAACCGCCTGGAGATATGGGACAAAGAGAGATGGGCAGCTTATTCTAAGGAGGCCGGCGAGTCTTACGAGAATGTGGCGGAAGAACTGACCGATCTGGGTATTTGAACTTTGTTCTTTGTCAATTTAAGACCTGGATTAAGGAAACTTTATGGAGTACAGGCACGTACCAGTTTTGCTGGCTGAAGTCCTGAAGCAACTTAACTGTAGCAAGGGTCACACCGTTGTGGACTGCACTTTAGGCGGGGCAGGTCATGCAGGGGCAATCCTAGATTCGATCGTACCTGGTGGTTTCTTGATAGGGATCGATCTAGACGACGCAGCGATTGAAGCAGCAACTAAAGTCCTAGCATGCTTCAGCCAGCAAATTAAATTGTTAAAGGGAAACTTCAAGGACCTGGATGAGATTATGCAGAAATTGGGCATCCATGAGGTGGACGGCGTTCTCTTCGATCTGGGAGTCTCCTCGCCGCAGCTGGACGATCCAAAACGGGGTTTTAGTTATAGGCTTGAGGGACCACTGGATATGCGGATGGATCTAACCCAGACCCTAACCGCAGCGGAAGTGGTCAACATTTATCCCGAGGGCAAACTTGCCTGGATCATCCAGAAATATGGGCAGGAGCGCTGGGCGAAGAGAATTTCTCACTTTACCGTGGAGGCCAGGAGGCGGAAGCCGATAAAGACCACCACAGAACTGGTGAAGGTGATAAAAGATGCCATTCCGGCTTCGGCTCGCCGGGGACCAGGCCATCCAGCCAGAAGGACCTTCCAGGCCCTCAGAATAGAGGTAAATAGGGAGCTCCTGGGTCTTGATAAAGCCATAAGGGATGCGGTGAAGTGGCTTAAATCCGGTGGGCGCGTGGTTGTCATATCCTATCATTCGCTGGAGGACAGGATAGTCAAGGAGACTTTCAAGGATCTGGCAATGGGGTGCATCTGTCCATCTTCTCTCCCGGTTTGTCAATGTGGGAGGAAGCCACTGGTGAGGATATTGACCAAAAAACCCATTGGGCCCACCGATGAGGAGATCGAAAGGAATCCTAGAGCAGAAAGTGCCAAACTACGTGCCGCAGAGAGAATCTCTGCCTGTCGGCAGACACGGTGAGAAGGGATCATGCCAGTGCGAACAGCCAGGAAAATCAATCGAAAATCTCAAACGCGTTCCCACCCCCGCCACCAGCTGGGGAGGACTCTCCGCGTTGTCAAAAGTAAGAGAAAGACCCGCCGAAGGGAACGAGAAATATCTCCTTTTGGTGTTTTCATGGCGCTCACTCTCCTTCTAGCGGCGATTACGATGCTAAATGTTTCTCAGAGGGCGCTCGTTATTCAAACCGCTCTTCGGGCGGAACAGTTGAAGGGGATGCTTCAGGCAGAGGAGGCGGATTACAAAAGGCTCCTGCTGGAGGTGAGTCGGCTGAAATCGCCCGAGCGCATAGAAGGAATCGCCGCCGAGAAGTTGGGAATGGTACATCCCCCTCGGCTCAGCTACATTATCTTGCCTGGGAATGCGGAGGAAGAGAAACCGGCTTCCGTTCCTTTCAAGGGTTCCTGTCTGCCGACACCACAGGTGGCTGTGCCAGGCACGGCGGGAGAGGACTTGCCGACCAGGCTGACACGGGCGGTGAAATCCCTGTCTTTCGGAGACCTGTCTGCTGACAGGCATGGTGCGGCGGCTCATGCAAGTTCTGATTGAAAGTTCGGAGGGGGGTCTTCATGTCCGCTCGGAGGAGAAGCGCCCCGCCGTCGGCGGGGCGCGGCGAACTAAGATTGCTCTTCTTTTTATCTCTTCTGATCATCGGTTTGCTTTGTGTGGTTGTTCGTCTTTTCTCTGTTCAAGTAGTGGAGGCTAAAAGATATCAAGCACTTGCCAATGATCAACGATTGAGGCGGGTTGAAATAGCTCCTCATCGAGGAATCATCTATGATAGACAGGGCAAGGAGCTTGCTTTCAGCGTCGATGCCGAGACCATCTATGCCACTCCCTACTTCATCAAGAACCCCGCCCTGGTTGCCTCCAAGCTCTCCCCCATTCTGGAGTTGGATGAGGCTTCATTGTTTGAGAAGTTGACCAAGGATTGTGGTTTTGCCTACATCGCCCGAAAGGTGGATGAAGAGAAGGCGGAAGCGGTAAGAGCTTTGGGAATCGAGGGGATAGGTTTTTTGAAGGAGGGCAAGAGGTATTATCCCTACGATTCTTTGGGTTCTCACGTCATCGGTTTTGTGGGCATGGATGGTCGGGGCCTGGCCGGGCTGGAGCTTTACTACGATGAGTTTTTGCGAGGAAAACCGGGCCAGCTTGTGGCCGAGAATGATCCTCTGGGAAGACCCATCCCCGGTGGTGTTTCAAAACTCATTTCCTCAACCGACGGCAACGATGTGATCCTCACCATCGACCGGGATATCCAGTACAAGGCTGAGGAAGAGCTCAGATTGCAAGTGGAGAGGTTTCAGGCTAAAGGAGGAAACATCATCGTCATGAACCCCAGGGCCGGGGAGATCTATGCCATGGCCAATGAGCCCACGTTTGACTTGAACGGTTTTTCCGAAACGAGCGCGGGGAGTTTGAGAAACCGCGCCGTGACCGATGTCTATGAACCGGGCTCAATCATGAAGGCCATCATCGCCTCCGCTGCTCTTGAGGAGAGGATGTACCAGCTCGATGATGTCCTCCACTTGCCCAGCACCATTAAGGTGTCAGACAAGGTTATCGGGGAAGCTCACCCGAGGCCACCAGAAGATTTTACTTTCACTGAGATCGTTGCCAGATCCAGCAACGTGGGGATCGTCACCATTGGTCTCGAATTAGGCAAGGAGAGGATGTGCAGGTATATCGAGGCATTTGGTTTGACCAAGCGGACGGGGATAGATTTCCCCGGGGAGACTTATGGTTTTACTCCTCCACCCGATGATTGGTCGGGAAGCACCATAGGCAACATTCCCTTTGGGCAGGGAATTTCGGCAACCCCCCTTCAGATGATTCAGGCCTTTTCCGTTCTGGCCAATGATGGCTTCCTGGTTCGTCCACATCTCCTTTGTAAGGTGATCAATGCTAAAGGAGAGACGGTAAAGACCTACCCCGAAGATCGAGGATGTAAGGTTATCTCCACCCAAACGGCCAGGGAGATGCGAGGCATTTTGGAACAAGCGGTGAATGAGGGAACCGGCAAGGCGGCCAGGATAGATGGATATAGGGTGGCCGGAAAGACCGGTACGGCTCAAAAGCCAGGAGAGAAAGGTGGGGGCTATGAGCCCGGGAGATACATAGCCTCTTTTATCGGATTTGCCCCTGCCCAGGATCCGCAGTTTGTCATCCTTGTTGTGATAGACGAGCCTGTGGGAACAATGTATGGGGGAGTGGTAGCCGCGCCGGTATTTAAAAAGGTAGCTGAGTTCAGTCTGCGCCATTTTAGAATACCACCGGAGTAGGCCAGCCACCAGCCGCCAGCTCCCAGTCGCCAGTTGACAGGGAAGCGCTAGGGAGTGGAGAGCCGAGAGACAAAAGTTGGGAGTGGGGAGTC
>DNCG01000120.1:5096-5452 GCA_003491635.1 Actinomycetota bacterium | reverse complement strand
AAGACTTTTGGCTTTGAGGGAACACATCTATGAGCGGGTTTCCGATCTCATTGTGGACACCACCGATCGTTCTATCGAGGAGATTGTGGATGAGATTAAACGGGGACTAAAGGCGTGAGCTTTTGCGTTTTTAAAACTGTAGGTAGGTAATCGATTTGGCAAAGGCCAGACCTCCAAAAACACCCCGAAGAGACGCTATCGCGTCCACGGGGCAGGCGCAGTATGGCCATTTACCCCGCACTTAGCGGAGCTATAGTGTGGGGCTCGGCCTCCGAGACGGTTTTCTTGAGGTCTAACCTTTATCCTAAGCCAAATCTCCGATTATTTGTCGTGACCCGCCTGCCAGCGCCTGATGC
>DNCG01000120.1:0-4942 GCA_003491635.1 Actinomycetota bacterium | reverse complement strand
CAGCGCCTGATGCCGCCCGCCTATCATCGCCTGCTGACGAAGCTTGTGGCGGACAGGCAGGCATTGGCGGGCAGGATGAGTGAGGTTTTTTCTCTAAGAATGCAAAAGTTCAATGAAGGAGATGAAATGGAGGAGCGAGTAGTGGAGGTAGCCCTGGGGACCAGGGGGTACAAGATCTACATCGGTTGGGGAAATCTATCCTCCCTTGGAGGAAAGCTCAAGTCGGTGGTTGCTCCCAATAAGGCGGCCGTGATCACCCATCCGGTAATCGCCGATCTATATGGGGAGAGGGTTGTTGGGAGTCTGCGGGAAGCTGGTTTCGAGACTCACCTGTTGAACGTCCCCGATGGCGAGGAATACAAGTCGTTAGAGGTGGCTTCGAATCTTTACGGCAAATTGGCGGAGTTGGAGTTCCACCGTTTCGATTGCATAGTTGTTCTGGGAGGAGGGGTGGTGGGCGATCTAGCTGGTTTTGTGGCGGCCACCTATATGCGTGGAGTACCCTTTATCCAGGTTCCCACCACTTTGTTAGGCCAGGTCGACAGCGGTATTGGAGGAAAAGTTGCCGTTGATCATCCCAGGGCGAAGAATCTGATAGGCTGCTTTTATCAGCCAAGACTTGTCCTCAACGACATGAGCACGATAAAATCTCTACCTGAACCTGAGGTTAAGAGTGGTTTAGCCGAGGTTATAAAATATGGTTTCTTGAGAGGAGAAGAGTTTTTATCCTTTTTGGAAGCCAATCTGGATTCCCTCCTCAGACTCGAGAGGAATGCCTTGATTGAGACGGTGGTCGAGTGTTGTCGGATGAAGGCCGCCATTGTGGAGGAGGATGAGAGGGATCTCGGTGGCAGGAGAGCGATTCTGAATTATGGACACACCGTCGGTCATGCTCTTGAGGCGACAACTGGTTATACAAGTCTCTTGCATGGGGAAGGCGTGGCCATAGGGATGGTTTGTGCCGCGCGGATTGCTCAAAGACTCGGTCTCATCGATGAAGCTCTGGTCGAGCGGCATATTGCCCTGTTGAGCAGAGCGGGTCTTCCCACAAGATTGCCGATATCTGACATTGGCTCCATTCAGGAACGGATACTTCTGGATAAGAAGAGTCAGGGCGAGGCGAGTATTTTCGTTTTGTTGAAGGGCCTGGGTAAACCCGCCTTGGTTGAAGTTCCCCCTCAGGTGATTCGCGAAGCTCTGGAGGAGTGCTCTTAGGAAGGTTCTGATAGAGTGGGAAGAATCGGTACGAAGAGACTCGATGGACTGGTGAAATACGGCTTAATCATTTTTTTTCTGTGCCTGGCTCTTCCCTGGGAAACCTTTCCTCATCCCCTATCTGCCCTTTATTCGTTGGACACAGGGGCGGGTGTTTTTTTTGAGACCAGGGTCTTTTTTTGGATCGGGGTGCTTTTCCTCACTCTGGCTTGGTTTTTGAGATCTTTCCGGGAAGGTTTTCTCACTTTCAAGCGGACGGATCTTGATTTTCCTTTCCTTCTCTTTCTTATCACGGCTCTCCTTTCCCTTCTGAAGTCGGCTAATCTCCACGCGAGTCTGGACTCTTTTCTGGTCGTTTTGGGTTATTTTCTCTTCTACTGGTTGGTGGTCAACCACTTTAAGACCTCCCGGGATATCAACCTTTTCATCCTAGCGCTACTCATTGCCGGGGGTCTTCTTGCTCTTTATGGAATCCATCAATACCTGGCCGGATTTAAAATGCTCATCGAGTACGCCAGGGAGAGACAGATATTGATCGATACCCCAAATCGGGTTTTTGCCATTTTTATAAGTCCGAATCATCTAGCTTGCTTTTTAATCATGCTCATTCCCCTCTCTTTCGCTCTTTTGATAAATGCCGAGGCGGGTTTGAGGAGAGTTTTTCTGCTCGTGGTCAGTGTAGTCATGATCACCTGCTTATTTTTTACCTATTCACGAGGGGGCTGGCTCTGCTTTCTCTTGGTGGCCGCGGTGATGGCGTTGGGTATTCCTAAGGAGCAACGATATCGAGCATCCTTGAGTCTTCTCGTGGTTGTCGTTCTGGTCACTCTGACCTCCTCGGTCATCACCAGGTCGGCTGGGGAGTTCTCTCCTGAGACCGCTTTTTATGGGGGTTTGGCTCCAGAGGCTGGAGCTGAAAGCGCTCTGGGACGATTTTATCTCTGGCGAGGAACGCTGGAACTGATAAGGGACTTTCCCATCACCGGAAGCGGTATTGGCACTTTTGCCTCGATCTATCCGAGGTATCAATATGGCGGGATTTATTCTAAACATGCTCACGATGTCTACCTTGAGGTCTTTGCGGAGACGGGCATCCTTGGGATATCCGCCCTGCTTGCTGCCTTTTTTCTACTGGCGAGGAGGGAGCTTCTTCTCTGGCGGAGATCGAAGGAGAACCGCTCGCGGGGGCTAGCCCTGGCTCTCTTCGCTGGGACGTCTGGGTTTTTGGTCCACAGCGTCATCGATTTCCACTGGCAGGTTCCTCTCCTCGGTTTGACCCTCATGACCATCGCTGCCTTGAGCTTTTGTCCTGCCATCGGCGGGGTGGAGGAGGTTGGCTATATATCATGTCGAAAGGTATCCTTTTCTGGTTTCAGGTTTTTTGTTGCTCTTGTCCTTGGTCTGTTTTTACTCGGGGTCATTCTCACCTCGTATCGCGCCCATCTTTTTAGTGACAAAGGAAAGTCTTTATTGAAAGAGGGACGATTTGGGGAAGCGGTACAGGTTTTGGAAAAGGCGGTTAACTTGGATCCACTCTTTGCTCCTCATCAAAGTCGCCTTGCCGAGGCCTACTTCGAGGGGGCACGGCGAGGAGAAGGAATGCCTGTGCTTTCCAGGGCGATCTATCGGGGAGAGAGAGCAGTTTCCCTGGAACCTTATAGCTCTGGCTACCAGGCTAAGCTTGGATTCTATTACTGGGCTGCGGGACGTCTAAGAGAGGCAGAGGAGGCGTTTATGGAGGGGAGGGATTTGTATCCAAATGATCCCTACTTTCCAGTTCTGCTGGGCGAGTTCTATTTCACTCAAGGACGCCACCAGCTGGCAATAACCGAGTTCAGACGGGCGATCGATTTGAAAAAGTATTACACCCTATGGTATCCCGAGAGGGGTCTCAAGAACATAGCCAGAGCCCACTATGATCTGGGCCTACTTCATCGAGAAATTGGCAATTTAAGGCAGGCTGCGGTAGAATTTAGGGAGGTACTTGAGCTTGAACCCCGAAATGAGGAGGCGAGAAAGGGGCTCGTCGAGATCGAGGAGGATTTGTGATGGGTAAGGTTCTGGTCATCCACGGCCCAAATTTGAATCTACTGGGAACGAGAGAGGTCGAGATTTATGGCACCACCACTCTCGACGAGATAAACGAGAACCTGTGGTCTCGGGCTTCGGCTGTGGGTATTGAATTGGAAATATTTCAGTCCAATCATGAGGGAGACATCGTGGAGAAGATTCAGGGAGCGGCCGGGGATGTCGATTGCATTATTATTAATCCGGCAGCCTTCACCCATTACAGCGTCGCCATTCGGGATGCTATCACCTCTGCTGGTGTTCCCACCATTGAGATTCACCTTTCAAATATCTATGCCCGAGAGAAGTTTCGCCAGGAGTCGGTGACCGCACCCGTGACCATAGGTCAGATTCAAGGATTCGGCCCCGACAGTTACTATCTTTCTCTGGAAGCTGCCATCCGCAGGTTAAAGAGTGAATAAGAGCCTATAAAAGCACCCGATACAGGACTTATTTTGGAGAAGGAAGAGTGCCTTGCGGCACTCTTCCTTTCAGAAAAACCTCTGTATTTCAAGGTGTGAAGCGAGAGGGAGTTGTTATAAGAGTGCGTTTGGAGAAATTGCGAAAGCGTTTAGCCGAATACCAGGTTGATGTCATGCTCGTCTCCAAGCCTGAGAATATCCGCTACTTGAGTGGTTTTACCGGCTCAAGCGGGGTATTGATCGTGGGCCCTCGGGAGACCTTTCTTTTGACCGATTTCTGCTACGCCGAGCAGGCTCGGGGTGAGGCACCTCAATGCAATATTTGTGTGAAAAGGAATTCCGACTCAGATGAATTCATTGCTGTGCTTCGTGACATTGGCTCTAGAACGGTCGGGTTTGAATCTCATTTTGTCACCGTTAAGGACCATGATGAGCTGGCTAAAAAGATCAGTGGTATAACACTGAAGCCCCTTGCTCAGGTTGTGGAGCGTTTGCGGGCGGTCAAAGAGGAAGAGGAAGTAGCCTGCATAACCAAGGCAGCTCGGCTAGGAGACGCTGCCTTTTCCCACATTTTGCCCTTTATCAAGCCGGGTGTGACTGAGAAAGAGTTGGCCCTGGAGCTGGAATTTTTCATGATCAAAAATGGAGCGGAGAAGGTCGGTTTTGATATAATTGTTGCGTTTGGTGCTCGTTCCTCCATGCCTCATGCGCGGACCAGCGACGAGAAACTTTATCCCGGCGAGTTCATCAAGATGGATTTTGGGGCAGTTTATAAAGGCTATCACGCCGATATGACCCGGACGGTAATCTTGGGAAGGACTACGAAGAGACAGCGGGAAATTTATCGGTTGGTTTGCGAAGCCCAAGAGTTGGCCCTTAGCAAGATTTCTGCTGGTCAGGTTGGTAAGGAGGCGGATGAAATCGCTCGGTTTTGTATTCGGAAGGCTGGTTATGATGAGAATTTTGGACATAATCTGGGTCATGGGTTGGGGCTGGAGATTCACGAGATTCCCGTGCTTGGACCCAGAAGCGAGGATTTGTTGGAGGCGGGGATGACCTTTACGGTGGAACCCGGTATTTACATCCCCGGTTTTGGGGGAGTGAGGGTCGAGGATTCTGTGGTATTGAAAAAAGATGGCGTAAAGGTTTTGACTGGCTCAACCAAAGAGCTTCTGGAACTTTAAAGTAGCCACTAGTTACCAGCGCCAGAATTAGTTATTCGTTATTAGAAATTAGTT
>DNCG01000127.1 GCA_003491635.1 Actinomycetota bacterium | reverse complement strand
TCTTGGGGGATCTCCACCTTCCCTATCTGCTTCATCCTCTTCTTGCCCATCCTTTGTCTCTCTAGTAACTTTCGCTTTCGGGTAACATCCCCTCCGTAACACTTGGCCAGAACATCCTTCCGTCGCGCCTTGATGGTCTCCCGGGCAATAACCTTGGAGCCAATGGCGACCTGAACGGGTACTTCAAAGAGCTGGCGAGGAATCACGCTTTTCAACCGATCAACCAGGCTTCTACCCCGACTGTAAGCCTTATCCCTGTCGACAATGCAAGAGAAGGCATCCACCGGTTGCCCCGCTATAAGGATATCCAGCTTAGCTAGTTCAGACTCCCTATAACCGATGTGTTCGTAATCAAGAGAGCCATACCCCCTGGTTCTGGATTTGAGCTGATTGAAGAAGTCCAGCAGTATCTCACTCAAGGGAAGATGATAGTGAACCTCAACTCTATTCTCGCTGAGATACTTCATATCCTTAAACTCCCCGCGCCTTTCCTGGCAGAGCTCCATGATCGCTCCGATAAAATCGGGGGGAGTCAAAATTACGGCCGAGACGTATGGCTCTTCAACCTTTTGGGCCCGGCCGGGGGAAGGAAAATCAGAAGGATTCCTGACGAAGAAGGTTGACCCGTCCTTTCCGACCACCCGGTAGGCAACGTTGGGAGCAGTGATCACAAGTTCAAGATCGTATTCCCGCTCAAGGCGTTCCTTGACTATCTCCATATGAAAAAGTCCCAAGAAACCGCAGCGAAAACCGAAGCCAAGAGCACGAGAGGTTTCGGGTTCATAGATAAAAGAGGGGTCATTGAGCTTGAGCTTGGCCAAAGCCTCCCTTAAATTTTCATACTCCCCACCATCGACTGGGTAAAGCCCGCAAAAGACCATGGGCTTCGGTTCCCGATAACCACTCAGTCGAGTTTCAGCGGGATTCCTGGCATCGGTGATGGTATCCCCCACCTGAGTCTGAGCGATGTCCCTCATCCCAGTGATCAAATAGCCTACTTCGCCGGCGGAAAGCTCGGAGATCAACTCCATTTTAGGACGAAAGATGCCCACCTCTTCGACCTCGGCTACCTGAGATGTGGCCATCGTCCTAATCTGCATTCCCGCCCTGATCACGCCATCGACCACCCGAATGAAAACGATCACACCCCGATAGGGATCGTAATAGGAATCAAAGATGAGGGCCCGAAGAGGTGATTTCAAGTCACCCGACGGCTGGGGTATTCTATCCACGATGGTCTCAAGGACCTCCTTAACACCCTCACCCGTTTTCGCACTGACCAAGAGAGCCTCGCGCGCATCTACCCCAAGGCCCTCTTCTATCTCCCGCTTTACGCGTTCCGGATCCGCGCTGGGGAGATCTATCTTATTGATCACGGGAATGATCTTCAGACCATTCTCCATGGCCAAGAGAGCATTGGCGATGGTTTGGGCCTCCACCCCTTGAACCGCATCAACCACAAGAAGAACACCTTCGCAGGCAGCAAGACTTCTTGAAACCTCATAGGTGAAATCGACGTGCCCCGGGGTATCGATGAGATTAAAAACATAGCGTTTCCCATCCTTGGCATCGTAAAGCAACCTCACCGCCTTCGCCTTTATGGTCACCCCTCTCTCCCGCTCCAAATCCATCATATCCAGAAACTGCTCGACCATCTTCCCCGGGGAAAGGGTGTGGGTGAACTCAAGAAGGCGATCGGCCAGAGTGGACTTGCCATGATCAATGTGGGCAACGATGGAGAAGTTTCGAGTATATCGAGGGTCGGTCATCTTTTCTCTCTCAGCTTAACCAGCACAAGCTCCTGAACGGTTTGTATCTCCTCGATCCTGAAAAGTAGAGCCGCACCAAGATAGACAAGAAGCCCCAAGGAGATACCCACACCAAGAGAAAGAATTTGTCCCACCACGGAGGAATCAAGAGCGAGAGCGGTCAGTTTCCAACCGTAGAAAGCGACAAAACCGAGGGCCACGGAGGCTAAAGATATCTTGGCAAGGGAGACGAGCATCCGCCTGCCCTCCACCCCCTTCAACTTTCGCCGCAATATCTCCAGCAAGATAAGAAAGTTGAAGAAGCAGACCATGGAGGTGGAAAGAGCAATGCCACCATGGGCGTACCCCAACCAGGGAAAAACAGCCGAAATCCCAATCAAGCGGGCGAAGACCGGCAGATAAATCATCAGAAACCAGTCGCCAAAATAGTTGACCACGATGGATAGACCGGCCACCAACATCGGGGTGACGCTATCCTTCAGGGAATAAAAAGCCCGATTGACCAGGTGAAGTCCACCGGCAGCCATGAGACCAACCGAGTAATAGAACAAAGGAGAGGCCGTAAGCAGTGTATCTCTGGCCAAAAATTTCCCGTGTTCAAAGATTAGCCTGATGATTGGAACACTCAAGACCATCAGACCCACCGCGGCGGGGATCATGATCAGAAAGATGCTCCTGATACCAGCGGAAAGAGCCTCCTTAAAACCCCTGATATCCTCGCGCGCCACCTGCCGAGAAAAAGTGGGAAAGAGAACCGTGGAAATGGCGATGGCAAATAGCCCCAAGGGAAGATGCCACAACCTGATGGCGTAACCCAAGGTGGCCACACTACCGGTGACCAATGTGGAGGCAAACCGGGTGTCCACAATGGTATTTATATCCGTCGTCCCCAAGGTGAGCATGACCGGCAACAGGAGCAATCCCACCTGTTTCACACCCGGGTGCCGCCAGTCCAAGATGAAAGAATACCTGGCCCCCTTCCCCTTTAAAAAGGGGAGCTGAAATACAAACTGAACCAGACTACCCACGGTGATACCCAGAGCCAAGCTCACCACTCCCAACCTGGAGGCCAGTAAAACTATAGAGACTATGATCGTGGTGTTCCATAGAACCGGGGATATGGCGGGAGCGGCGAAATGGTCATAGGAATTAAGAATGCCCATGACCAGCCCCGACAGAGCCATGAAGAGAACAGCGGGAAACATTATCCTGGTGAGCAGCAAGGTTAGCTGAAACGTTTGAACTTTTTCGGCGAAACCGGGGGCAAGCACCCGGATGAATTGAGGAGCAAAGATCATGCCCAGCCCCAAAAAGAAACACAGACCCAGAACCATCAAGTTAATGATGGTGCTTCCCGCCCTCCAGGCTTCCTCCCTCTCGCCCTTAGTAAGATAAGAGGTGAAAACAGGAATGAAAGCAGCACCGATGGCCGCATCGGCCAGTAACATTCGAAAGAGATTAGGCAGAATGAAAGCAACCCGATAGGCATCGATTTGCATCTGAGCTCCAAAGAAGCCGGCCATAACTTGCTCTCTCACCAGGCCAAAAACGCGAGAAAGGAGAGTCGCAGCCATAACGGTTATCGCGGCCATTGCCAGCTGTGGGCCCCGCCTCTGGATGTACCCCTCGGCCATTACATCCACCGAGGTTCCCTCATTCACCTCGTCCAAAGAACATCCTCCTCTTCCACATAAAAACCGCCCCGTCTACAGCGGAGCAGGCTAAACCATTATAACACCGAAATTTCCCGAGAAAAAGTTCGAGACCCATTCGATGGATCGAGAATCCCCCAAAATAACACAAACAACGAGAGCTTGATGTGAAAGGGGGGTTGTGGTACAATGCGCCAGTATTAAATCTCAGGAGGTCAAAACTTTGGCCAATATAAAATCGCAGATAAAGAGAGTTAGGCAGTCGGAGAAACAGCACTTAAGGAATAAAAGCGCAAAATCTGCCCTGAAGACACTCATCTCCAAATTTGAAACCGCCCTGGAGGCAAAGGACAAGAAAGCTGCCGAGGAGATGCTTAAAAGTGCAATCCAGGCACTGGACAAAGCGGTCTCCAGAGGAGCCATTCACCCCAACAACGCCGCCAATAAAAAATCGAGGCTGATGAGAAAATTTAACGCCCTTCTCCAGGAGGCCCCAGAGGAAGCTCGACCGGCCAAAAAACCCAAGACCACGAAGACCTCAAAGAGTACAAAGACAAAGAGCGCAAAGAGCAAAAAGACCGCAAAGAGCTCCAAATCCACCAAATCCCGCCCCGCCAAGGGTGGGACCAAAAAAACTCCGAAGACCTCGAAGAAGACGAAGACCGCCTAGCTCAGATTCCCTTCTCCAAGATCTTCATCGCCAGCATCTCCAGAACAAATCTGGGATCTCCCTTGCCGGTCTTTATGGCCAAATCCGCATCCAGTAGCAGTTCATGGGACCTCCTTAACTGTTTGTGAGAGAAATTTCGGCTCTGCAGACGATACCCGTCGACCACAAAAGGAGGTAGTTTTAACTTCGAGACCAAACCGGCACCATCCACTCCTCTTTCCAGAAGAACCTTAGTCTTGAGCAAAAGTCTGAAATGCCTGATGATCATGGGCAAGATACGCTCCAGCAGCTCACGTCCCTGAAGGAGATTGTCCAGAATAGCCAAAGCCTTGGCTTCGTCTCGCCGACCAAGACAGTCCACCAAATCAAAGATGGTGCTTTCCGCACTCTTGCTCACCAGGGGCTGAATGTCCTCTACATCGAGTCTCTTCTTAGCCTCGTGAAAGAGGCATATCTTTTCGATCTCACCTTTAAGTCTGTACAAATCCTGACCCACGGTTTGAAAGAGATAACTAGCGGCGGCATTGGTGACCACCTTATTTCTCTTCGAAAAGACATCCTCGATCCACTGAGGATAACCCCTCTTCGAAGGAGGTTTGTACTCATAGACATCCCCCCCACTCTCCTTGACGACCCTGTAGAGACGACTGCTCTTCTTCAGCTTGCCCGCCACCAGGACTAGACAGGCATGGGGAGCAGGATTTTTCACGTAATCCGCTAGAAGAGATAGATCGGCGGGAGAGAGCTTTTCCGCCTCTTTCACCACCACCAGGCGTTTTTCCGAGATAAAGGGAAGGGTCTCAGCCGCCTGGATTATCATCGAGGCATCGTCCTCACCACCCCGAAACTCAGCGTAGTTGAAGTTGAGATCGGCCTGCTGGGCAATGCGCCCCTTCAAGCGCTCCAGCGCCTCCTCCAGCAACAGCCTCTGCCCCCCATAAATGAGATAGACCAATTTAAGCGCCTTAGTCCCCAATGCTTTCATTTCAACTCCTGCCGATGTTCGACTTCAATCGTGAAACCTCCGCCATCGGTTGTAATTGTAACATCTCCATGTCTATCCGTGCGGTAAACATCGGCACCGATAGATCTCAATTTCCTGAGAGTTGATGAAGCGGGGTGGCCAAAGGGATTGTCCTCGCCGACGGAGATCACCGCCACCCGAGGGGAAACCCCACGCAGGAACTCCGCGCTCCCGCCACTGGCACTCCCATGATGAGGCACCTTCAGAACAGTAGAATCGATGTCCTCCTCCCGCCCAAGCAAAGCGGTCTCCGCCTCCGCCTCCACATCCCCGGGGAGAAGCAAGGAAAACTTCCCGTAAACCACCTTCAATACGATGGAATTATTGTTCAGATCAGATTTGGTCCCGGCTATAAAATCTTCAGTGGGATGAAGTACGATTACTTTAAGATTCTCTCCCACCACGAACTCCTCTCCTCTCCTGGCCAGTCTATATGGAATTCCCCTTCGGTCGATGGTCATGAGGAACTGCCTGTAGAAATCGGAGGTGTGAGCCTGCCCGCCATCCAGAACCATTCCTATCTTCAAATTCTGAACCGCCCACACCAATCCCCCAACATGATCGGCGTGAGGATGAGACAGGACCAGCAGATCGATTTTCCCTATTCCTCTTCGGGACAGCTTTTGCCTCAATATAGTCGCGCTCTCACCACCATCCACCAAAACAATCTCCCCCGTCGCCGCTTGGATCAAGGTGGCATCACCCTGACCAACACCGAGGAAAGTGATGGTAAAGTCACGGGGAGGAGTGCTTCTCACCACCTGCCACCAGAGGGTTACAACCAAAAGAAGAAGCACCACCACGAGGACAGAGCCAAGATTAAGGGAAATTCGCCGACGTTTCCAGAAGAAGAGGCCACCCGCAAGCATCAGATAATAACATCCAACCATCAAGAGAGATGGAGACCCAAAACTCACACACGCTCCGGGAAGAGAGGAAAAGAACCCAGCCACCTTGATCACGAGGAATAAAAGCAAACCGTTAAGCTTAAAGATGGGATGGGCCAGAAAGGAGGAGGCAAAGCCCAGAAAACTCCCCAGGACCCCCAGGGCCAAAATGGGAGCAACGAGGGGAACCACAAGGGGATTTGCCGCCAGCGCCACCAGAGAAAGTTCGTTGAAGTGATAGGCCAGAATCGGGGCGACTCCCATTTGAGCCGCCAGGGAAATGAAAAATATGGTAGAAAACCAATCATAAAGAGAATTCGGCCGGGATTCCCGCTCCTTCAAGAAAGGGAAAATTAAAATTATGGACAAAACGGCGGCGAAGGATAACTGGAAGGCCACATTGTAGATAAGAAAGGGGTTGTAAAGAAGCAAAATGAGGGCGGCGGTGGACACGGCCGGGAGCAGACCCCTTCCCCGAGCCAAGAGCCAACCAAGAAACCCCAGAGAGATCATGATAGATGCCCTCAAAACTGAGGGACGTCCCCCGACGAGAAAAACATAGAGGATAACCGCCCCCGCAGCGGCAAGATATTGAAAAGAGAGCCTTGCCTTTAGAAATCTCATGAAAAGAAAGGCGATCGAGACTATCATTCCCACATGAAGACCTGAGACGGCCAGAACGTGTGCAACCCCTGCTCTCCTGAAATCACCCTCGATATCGGGGTGAATTCCAGAGCGATCCCCCAAGAGGATACCCACCAGAAGCCCAGCCTGATCCGCGGGAAGCAGAGAACCTACTTTAGTCTTGATTCTCTCCCTCAACCCAGCCCACACTGAAGGTGTTGCTCCAATCCCGTTCACGTCCGAAGGCTGGGAGAAAAAGATGGTCGCGATCCCCCGCCTGAAAAGAAGGCGACGATAATCGAAAGCCCCCTCATTGGAGGGCAAAACCGGCATTCCCTTGACCTCCACCTGTTGGCCAGGCCGAATATTCAATCCACCAGAGCGCTGAAGGATCACCCTGGTCATTTCCGACGTTCTCAAAGTGCACCGACCATCCCAGGCCTCCTTCACCCTCAGATCGAAAGAAAGACCCGTCTCTTGTCTGGGCTCCCCAGCGACCACGCCCCGAATGGATGTTTTTGTTCCCTTCTTCGCCAACTCAACCAGAATCCCACCTTCAAGGGATGAAGCGGCCAGCGAAAGAAAAAGCATCCCCAGGAGGAAGAAGCTCAAAATCGGCACCAACCGACCGTGCTTAAATGAGCAGCCGAGATGGGCAATCAAAGCCAGGAGGGAGATGAAAAGAGCAACAGCGAGGAGAAGAATTGGGGGACGGAGGAAATCGGCCAAGATTACACCGAAAATGTAGGCAAGAGTCAGAAGGAAAAGGGGGGGAATTTTTTCAATTCGCCTCAATTTACCGTAACCTTATCTTTAATGTCAGCGAACTTCTTGGGGCCGATCCCGGAAACTTCCTGGAGCTCTGATACGCTGGTGAAACCCTTGTGTGCCTCCCTGTAATCGATTATCCTCTGAGCCAGTACGGGACCAATCCCCGGTAGCGTATCCAGCTCCTCCAGAGTGGCCGCATTGAGATTGATAAGACCCGCGGAGACCGTGGAGTTGGAACCCCCGGAGGCGGAGGAAACGACAACGGGAGGTGTCTCCCCTTCTCTGGGAACGTATATCTTTTGCCCGTCCACGAGTTTAGCCGCGAGATTTAAGGCATCCAGCTTTGCCTCCTCGGTAGCCCCTCCGGCCATCTCGATGGCCTTCACCACCCTCTCATTGGACTCAAGTTCGTAAACACCGGGAGCTCTGACCGCACCACAAACGTGAACAACCACCTTCTCGACTTTAACCTCCTCGGTCTCAGACTTGGCGGACTCTTCCACCTCCTCAACCTCTTTCACGACAACTGTCCCCGGCTGATTTCTCAGGTAAAGAAGACTCCCACCCAAAACCAGAAGAGCGACAAGAAAAATGGTGGCGATGAGCTGTCTTTTGCTGAAATAATCCCCCGAAAATCTCTCTCCGATAGAGTCCCTCAAACTTTTCCAGTCCAAAAAGGTTCCTCCGACTCCAACCAATGGCCGA
>DNCG01000061.1 GCA_003491635.1 Actinomycetota bacterium | reverse complement strand
CAGCCCGTCAAAGGGACCATAACTCACCGGATTGTCGACGTCGAGCAAAGAATAAGTTGGCTTGTATTCGCCGACAAACCCCTTGACCACCTCATCGTCCAGAAGCTCCACTCGCTCAATGCTGTGGCTAACGATGAAACCATCCAGATTCACCATAACCGGCAGCAAAACCGAGTTGTGCTCCGCAATCCTGATAGCCTGGATGACGTTATCGTAAGCTTCTTGAGCATTCTCGGAGTAGATTTGAATCCAACTCGCATCCCTCGCCCCCATACTGTCGGAGTGGTCGCAGTGGATATTGATCGGGGCGCTTAGGCACCGATTGACATTGGTCATGACTATGGGAAGACGCATCCCCGCGGCGATGTAGAGGATCTCCCACATCAGAGCCAGCCCCTGGGAGGACGTGGCCGTCATGACCCGCGCGCCCGCTGCCGAAGCACCGACACAGGCACTCATTGCCGAATGCTCACTTTCCACGGTCACATATTCCGTGTCCACCAAACCATCGGCCACGAATTCAGAAAATGACTCAGCAATATCAGTCTGAGGGGTGATAGGATAAGCCGCGACCACATCGGGATTAATTTGCCTCATCGCTTGAGCCACAGCGGCATTTCCCGTTATGGCCACGATTTTTTCGGTCAACTTAGCCATTGGGTTCACCTCCCTCAGCCATCTTTATGGCATCTGCGGGGCATTCATTAGCACAAATTCCGCAACCTTTACAATAGTCGTAATCTATTCCAATTACCTTCTCGTCTCTAACCTTGATCGATCCATCGGGGCAGTAGATCCAGCATAAAAGGCACTGCTTGCAAGCCTTCTCGTCCCAAACAGGATGCTCCGAGCGCCAGCCACCCGTCTTGTACTGGCGAGCAGTTCCACCGACCGGGATAAGCGCTCCACGCATCAACTTTTCCGCCTTCCACTCCTTCACTCGCCCTTCACCTCCTCGAAGGCGCGCTTTATCGCCTTGATGTTTCCCTCTATTATCTTGGGAGAGAATTTGCCTTCAAAGGCCTCCTCAAAATGTTTGACCACCTCTCCCAAATCTAAAATTCCTGTGACCTTTATGAGCGCTCCAAGCATGGGGGTGTTCGGAATGGGCTTCCCCAGCTCCTCCAGAGCGATGATTGAGGCATCGACCGTAAACACCTTCCCGCTCTTCAGCTTAAGCTTTTCCCTCACCTTGGAAGGCTTATCCGAAGTATTGACGATGAGTGTGCTATCGGGCAAAAACCCTTGAGCGACATCGACGACGTCGAGAAGGGTGGGGTCCAACACCGTGACTACGTTCGGATTAACGACGCTACAGTAAGTGCGGATTGGCTCAGCAGAAAGGCGAGTGAAGGCCTGAATGGGGGCACCCATTCTTTCCGGCCCATACTCGGGAAATGCTTGAACATGTTTACCTCCAGCCAGAGCCGTTTCGGCCAAAAACTTGGCCGCGGTGACGGCGCCCTGGCCACCCCTCGCGTGCCAGCGAATTTCAACTAAATCTTTCATCTCCTCACCTCACACAAGCCAGTTTGTCGAAATACTCTCTGAATTATAAAGGTAAAAAGTCGCTGAGCTCTCTTTTTTCGCCTCGAGTGGCCGGATTCGAGGGATTAACGGCAATCTAGCTTGTTGGATAGTAAAATAACTGGCCTCCGACCGCTGGGGGTGACTGGGTAACCAATCCCTTCATTCCCCCAGGTTCTTCACGCCCTTCTACATCTCCCTCCTACCCTCCAGAGCCCTTCCCAGAGTTACTTCATCGGCGTATTCGAGATCTCCCCCCACGGGAAGACCGCTGGCGATGCGAGTAACCCTCACTCCCAGGGGTTTGACCAGCTTGGCAATGTACATGGCCGTGGCCTCACCTTCGATGTTGGGATTAGTGGCCAAAATTATCTCCTTCACCCTCTGTCCCGCCTGCGTTTCGCCCTTAAGGCGATCCAAAAGTTCCCTGACCCTGACATCCTCGGGCCCCACCCCTTCGATGGGAGAAATCGCCCCCTGAAGGACGTGATATACTCCCTTGAACTCGCCGGTCTTCTCCAAAGCCACGATGTCACGGGGTTCTTCGACCACGCAGATGATGGAACCATCGCGTTTGGAATCGCGGCAGTATTCGCAAAGCTCCTGATCAGTAACGTTGAAACAGGCCTTGCAGAATTTTATCTTCTCTTTGACCAGCAGAATCGCCTCGGCCAGCTTTTTGGCCTCCTCCGAATCGGTCTTCAAAATATGGAAGGCCAGCCTCTGGGCCGATTTCGGCCCGATGCCGGGCAATTTGGTCAACTCCTCTATTAACCTTGCTAGCGGTTCAGCGTAATACATTAAATCTCCCCTTCCCGGCCTTGCGGACTCAGTTTTCTACATCAACCCCGGGAGATTCAACCCCCCCCGTCAACTTACTTAGCTTCCGCGATGCCAACTCGCGAGACTCGCCGAGGGCCTCATTGACGGCCACCAGGACCATGTCCTCCAGCAACTCCACGTCCTCGGGATTCACGGCGTCGGGATTTATCTTCACCTCCAGGATCTCCTGCTTGCCATTGGCCACCACCCTGACCATCCCGCCACCACTGCTGGCTTCCACTCGCTCGCCGGCCAGCTCCTCCTGAGCCTTTAACATCTCCTTTTGTACCTTCTGCGCTTGCTTCATTATCTTTCCCAAATCCATCGAGATCGCTCCTTTGCTCATAGATTACCATGCCCACTCGTTATTGGTTATTCGGAATTCGTTATTCAAAACCAGTTGACGGTTCACAGATGACAGTTGACAGCTAGCTTAGAGCCAAGAGCTCAGAGCTTAGAGAAAATCCCTTGTC
>DNCG01000098.1 GCA_003491635.1 Actinomycetota bacterium | reverse complement strand
CGAGCAGTTTACCGCCTACTTAAAAGGCTACGAAGACGTCATGGAAATCCCTAGAAGCCAGAGATACCTAAACAGACCAAGTCTTGACACTTTGCTTGAACAAATAACTCTCGTGGACAAACGTTTAAGGGACGGGAAGATCGTTGAGGCAGTCGAGCGCTATGGCTACAGCCAGCAGGAGATTGCCACACATCTTAAAATGCACTATTCTACAGTAAGTAAATTGATAGAAGCGTATAGGGCAAAGAAAACACCAAATTGCAAGACCTGATTGGGTGACCCCCAAGTGATAGAGATTTGCCTACTAAATGTTGACACGAACGAGGCAATTCGCCCTATTGACACTGGTAGTTTTTTATTCTAGGATATTGAGATTGCGAACTGCTCTAACTGAGCGCGAGCTCAGTATTTTATTTTAAGGTATCGTGAATGCAGAAATATACGTCCCGTGTTTGGTGAAGATATGAAGACTTATTCCGCAAAACTGTCCGACATAACCAGAAAGTGGCTGATCGTCGATGCCGATGGGGTGCCCCTTGGCAGGTTGGCAAGTCGGGTGGCTCAGCTTCTCAGGGGGAAGCATAAGCCCATTTTTACCCCCCATATGGATACAGGCGATTTCGTGATCGTTATCAACGCCGAGAAGGCGAAACTCACTGGAGAGAAGCTTGAAAAAAAGATGCACTATCGTCACTCCGGTTATATTGGTGGGCTTAAGGCTATCGATTACGCCACTTTGATGAGAGAGAAGCCGACCTTTGTGGTGAGGGAAGCTGTCAAGGGCATGTTGCCCCACAATAAGCTGGGCAGGGCGATGCTTAAGAAGCTCAAGGTTTACGCGGGTCCTGACCATCCTCACCGGTCTCAAAAGCCCGAGACGGTCACTTTGGATGTCTGAGAGGGAAAGAGATGCCTGGTAAGAGAGAGGTAAAAACCAAGGAAACGAAGGTCACGGAAAAAGGGAAAACCAAGTCCACCAGCCAGCGAGTGGTCTACTATGGCACCGGTCGCAGGAAGGAAGCCGTTGCTCGCGTGCGACTTGTGCCGGGCAAAGGTGAATTCAATATAGAGGGAAAGAATCTAAGGGATTACTTTGGTCAAGAGATATTGTGCACGACTATAAGGCGTCCACTCGAGATCACCAATACTGCCAGTAAGTTTGATGTAATCGCCGACATCAGGGGTGGGGGAGTTTCCGGTCAAGCTGGGGCACTGGTGCATGGCATTTCCCGGGCCCTACTCGAGGCCGATGAGAGCTTCCGTGATGAGCTCAAGAAGGCCGGGCTTCTGACCCGTGACCCTCGCATGAAGGAGCGGAGAAAATACGGTCTCAAAAAGGCCCGCAAACGCCCGCAGTTCTCCAAGCGATAAAATACCTTCGGGGAATGGAGAGGTTTGAGAAGTGTGAGGGAAACTCGACTTCGACAAACCTCTTTTTTATTGGTGCTCACCCAAATGTCCGGTTTTTTTGGCTTTTATTTCGACTGTTTTGCTTCACTGGCGGTGATAAAATCACTTCGGTTGCGAGGGGTTGTGGCCTGCATGGAGAGGTTATCTCATTCCTCCGTCGAATTAATTCCGTGGATTCAGACCACTTCCGGCATTATTTTAGGAGGCGATTTTGGGTAGGTTTTTCGGCACAGATGGAGTGCGTGGCATAGCCAACGATGACCTCTCCCCCGAGCTAGCGTACAAGCTTGGGTGGGCTGGGGCATCCTTTCTAGTTCCTGGAGGCTCGAAAGGGAAAATCATCGTGGGTAGAGATACTCGCATCTCAGGTGATCTTCTGGAATCCGCCCTGGTGACTGGGATATGTTCCGCCGGGGTCGATGTTTTGAAGGTCGGGGTTATACCCACTCCGGGCATTGCTTATTTGACCAGGGTTCTTGGGGCCAATGCCGGGGTGGTCATCTCAGCATCACATAATCCAGCCGAGTACAACGGGATTAAATTTTTTGATTCCACTGGTTTCAAGCTCTCCGGCGAGACGGAAGATAAGATTGAGGAGCTCATGTCGGGAAAGGATAGACGTAGGCCTACAGGGGCCGGGGTTGGTAATATCTTCGAGGTTCCCGATGCCGTTGAGAGGTATGTCAACCATGTTGTGAGCACGATCGCGGGGGATCTGGAGGGCTTTACGGTGGCCCTTGATTGCGCCAACGGTTCCGCTTGCACCGTTTCTCCTCTCGTCCTTCGCCAGTTGGGGGCTGAGGTTCTTGTCTTTGCCGCCAATCCCGATGGTGTGAATATCAACAAGGAGTGTGGCTCAACCTATCCTCAGTATGTTCAGGAGATTGTTCGGTCTCACCGGGTCGATCTGGGATTGGCCCACGATGGTGATGCCGACAGGGTGATTGCCGTGGATGAGGATGGCGAAATCGTCGATGGCGATTTCGCCATGGCCATTTGCGCTACCCATCTCAAGAGAGAGGGGAAGCTCCCCCAAAATGCCGTGGTGACCACGGTCATGACGAATATGGGTTTCGATATCGCGATGAAGAGACACGGGATAGATGTAGTGAAAACCCCTGTTGGAGATAGGTATGTTTTGGAGGAAATGCTCACTCGAGATATTGTTATAGGAGGGGAGCAGTCGGGACACATTATCTTCCTCGAGCACAATACGACCGGGGATGGCATCATTACCGCTCTTCAACTTATGAGGGTCATGAGGGACACCGCCAGGAAACTTTCCGAGTTGAAAAAAATAATGAGTCGCTTGCCCCAGGTTCTCCTAAATGTTCCTGTGAAGGATAGAGGGCAATTGGAGCTGGCCACCGAGATTTGGAAGGAGGTCAGGGCTGCCGAGGAGGAATTGAAGGACAGAGGACGGGTGCTGGTGCGTCCATCGGGCACGGAGCCACTGGTCAGAGTGATGGTCGAGAGTGATAGCGAGGAGGAGGCAAACTCCATAGCGCGGAGGATTGCTGGTATAATCAAGAAAAAACTCGCTTAGATTCCAAAGGGATTGTCGGTTCGGAGGGAAAATTTGTGTGTGGAATAGTTGGGTACATCGGAAATAAAAATTCAACCCCCATTCTGCTGGAGGGACTCAAGAAGCTCGAATACAGGGGCTATGACTCGGCTGGGCTGGCCATTTT
>DNCG01000115.1 GCA_003491635.1 Actinomycetota bacterium | reverse complement strand
ATTCCTCGCCGCTTTTCCACTGAGGGTAGGCTTGGTTGTGCCGCACTCGCTTCTCTACTTTGTTTTCCTGTACATCATTGAGATAAATATCGCTCTGGGCGTCTTTAATTTAACTCCCATTCCTCCCCTTGACGGATTTAGGGTCGTCTCGGCGTTTCTGCCCCCCAGGGCCCGGATGGCCTATTATTCCCTGGAGAGGTACGGGATATTAATTTTGATCCTTTTTTTGATCGTATTTAAATCCATCTTCTTTGCGATTTTCATCCCGATTACCAATTTTTTGATGAATCTCGTTCTTCCCGGCGTCGGTTGGGGGTAAAATTGATTGAAGACTCGAAGGTAACTGTGAAAAATAAGGTAGCCGAAAAAGGGGGAGTTCTGATTGAGAAAGCGAGTACTGAGTGGAAATCGACCGACGGGTAAACTACACATCGGACATTATCACGGGGCGTTGAAAAAGTGGATTGAGCTACAGGACGAGTACGACTGTTTTTTCTTCGTCGCTGATTGGCATGCGCTGACAACGACCTACGATGATGTGAGCAGGTTGAAGAACGATACCAGGGAGATGGTCATCGACTGGCTCGCTGTGGGGTTGGATCCTCTAAGGTGTGTTCTCTATAGGCAGTCGGACATTCCAGAGGTGGCCGAACTCAGTCTCTATTTTTCGATGATTACTCCTTTATCCTGGCTGGAGCGGTGCCCAACCTACAAAGAACAACTTCAAGAACTCAAACAAAAGGAGATAGCCACCCATGGATTTATTGGTTACCCCGTTCTCCAGGCCGCCGACATTCTCATCGTTCACGCCGATTTCGTTCCCGTGGGGGAGGATCAGCTTCCTCACCTGGAATTGAGTCGAGAGATTGCCCGAAGATTCAACTACCTTTACGAGGATTATTTTGGCGAGCCCAAGGCGATTCTCACCGAGGTTAAGAGACTCCCGGGTATCGACGGGCGCAAGATGAGTAAGAGTTATGGCAACGCCATCTACTTATCCGATTCCCCCTCGGCGATAAAGAGGAAGGTTAGGAGAATGATCACCGATCCCCAGAGGATTCGACGGAAGGATCCGGGACATCCTGATGTATGTACCGTGTTTGCTCTCCACGAGGTTTATAGCTCCGATATTTTAGGGAACATCGAGACCCAGTGCCGGGAAGCGACGCGAGGGTGCACGGAGTGCAAGGATATTCTGGCAGAAAGAATAAGCGATTCCCTGAAGGAGTTCAGGGCCCGCAGGACGCAGTTTGAGAAGGAACCCGGTCTGGTGCGTCAAGTTTTGAAACAGGGGTCCCACAAAGCCAGACCGATCGCCAGAGCGACTCTGCGCGAGGTTCGAAGAAGAATGAACATCGAGTAAGTGAGAAGTGGGGAGGGAATAGGGAAGAGAAAAGTGGAGGTAATGGTGGACTATCAGGTTAAGCTTGAGGTTTTTGAAGGACCATTCGATCTGCTTTTAACTCTCATATCCAGACAGAAGCTGGATATTTGCGACATCCCCATTGCAAAGATCACCGAAGAGTACCTTGCCTATTTGCAGAAAATGCGTGATTTGGACCTTGAGGTGGCCAGCGAGTTTCTGCTTGTGGCCGCCACCCTCCTTGAGATCAAGGCTCAAAGTCTTCTTCCTGTGGAGGAAGAGGAGTGGGAGGAGGAGATCTCTTTGGGAGAGTCCAGGGAGGCCCTCATCGCTAGGTTGCTTGAGTATAAGAAGTTCAAGAATGCTGCCATCGAGCTTGCGGCCAGATTGGAGGCCGAAAGCAAGTTTTATCCAAGGGAAGCCGATCTGGAGGAGAGATTCGCCAAGCTTCTTCCCGATTTCTTGAAGGAAGTCAACCCCGCCGAGTTCGCGGCCTTAATTGTTTCTCTCATGGCCAGGGGGGAGAAGGTCTTGATCGAGTCGGAGCACATTTCCTCCATGCCCATCGGCGTCGATGAGAAGATGGATTTTGTGATGAAGAGGCTCAAAAAAAATGGTTCGCAGAGCTTTAGGGAGCTCACGACCAAATGCAAAGAGAAAATAGAGGCGGCGGCGATCTTTTTAGCCTTACTCGAGCTGTATAAGATGGGGTTGATTTCTCTCAGTCAAGCTGTGGTTTTTGGAGAGATAGAGGTGAGGTTGAGTGCTTGAACTTGCTTCTCTCAAGGGAATAATTGAGGCCTTGCTTTTTGTGGCCAACGAATCTCTTTCTTTGCGAAAGATCAGCGAGATAGTGGCTGTTGATGAGGCCACTGCAAAGAAGGTAATCGACGAGCTCGCCGCGGAATATCGGGGGGGAAATCGAGGTTTTCAACTGAGAGAGGTCGCAGGAGGATATAGATTGTTTACTCACCCGGGCTATGCGAGCTACGTTGAGAAATTGGTTCTTTCCTCGGACTATCGCAGGGTTACGCAAGCGGCCCTTGAAACGTTGGCCATCATCGCGTACAAACAGCCGATAACCAAGGCAGAAATTGGTCGCATCAGGGGAGTTAATGTGGACACCGTTGTGAACTCTCTTTTGGAGAAGGAGTTAATCAAAGAGGTGGGTCGACAGAACTCCCCGGGCCAGCCGATTCTCTATGGCACGAGCAAGGCTTTTCTCGAGGCTCTCGGTTTGAGAAGTCTGGACGATTTGCCTCCCTTGAAGGAGTTCGCACCCGATGAGAGGACAAGGAGGCGGATAGAGCGGCGGTTAACCTCGGGACCAGTGGAAAGCGAGGAGTGAACTGTCAACTAATTCCGAGAAACGAATAACTAATTGTTAAATAGCATAACATCGTTTACTCAATCTTAGAGAATGTATGTAGCATA
>DNCG01000121.1 GCA_003491635.1 Actinomycetota bacterium | reverse complement strand
GGGTGACCGTAGAGATGAACCGGGATCATAGCCTTGGTCTGGGGCGTGATCTTCTCTTCTATCTTGCTTGGATCCATGTTCCAAGTAGTGGGCTCGGAATCGACGAAGACGGGGCTGGCCCCCGTGTAACTCACCGCAAAAGCGGTTGAGGCGAATGTGAGAGTGGGCACGATGACCTCGTCGCCCGGACCAATCCCGAGGACTTCCAGAGCCAGGTGGAGGGCAACAGTTCCATTGCAAGTAGCAATGGCGTATTTTGTCCCACAAAACCCGCTAAAACCCTCCTCGAATTGAGCTATGTACTGACCCATGGAAGATATCCAATTCGTCCTTATGCAGTTCGTGACGTATTCCAGCTCTTTCTCGCCCAACCATGGCTCGGCGACAGGTATGAACTTTCTCACGCTTTCTCTCCTTAACCGCTCGATCGGCTCTTCCGCGGAACGTACCCAATAATGATAGTTGCCAGACTCCTCGACGAAAAAATTCCATCAAGGACCTTTTCACATATTTTAACCAAAAACCTGGGCAATGAGTAACAAATGGAGTATATCTTGACCAGAACGTCGAAATATTGAAAGGCAAACCTCACCTGATTCTTATCGAGCGTAGGTTGTTCTAAGACCGTATCCTCAAAATAGCTATTAATCCTCCTATCGGTCAAAAATCCCTTCTCCTTGCACACATCGTACAACCTCGTGCGGGGGAAAGGGTAAAATATCGAAACCTGGAGATTGTCGGATTTTACCATGGCATTCAGCTTCACAGTATCCAGCATCTTAGTCATACTCTCGAAAGGCAATCCTACCATATTATAAGAGACCGTTTTGATACCATATTGCCTGCAGAGAGCGAAAGCGTTTTTGATCTCCTCATTGCTCATTTTTCGATTCAACACTTGTCCTCTCACAAAATCATTGCCGCTCTCCAGTCCCATCGAAATCTCAAAACACCCGGCCTCCTTGAGAGCTCCAACAACTTCTTCGTCCAGTAAATTGACCCTCGAATTACAGGAAAAGGGCAGGTCAACCTCTTTCGCCCACTTGGCGGTAAACGTCCTTAACCACTTCTTATTGAGAGTTAAAATGTCGTCATGGAACACCGCATACCTTGGAGAATACTCTTTGATAACCTTCTTCGCCTCGGCGATAACATTTTCAACGCTCCTAAACCTCACATATCTTCCGGGGTAGATCTTCTTCAGCTCGTGATTGCTGCAAAAGGAGCAGTTGTAGGGACAACCCCTCGAGGCCATGAAGGCCACGCGTCCCAGCCTGGCATCTTCAAGTCTCTCGTAATCGAAGATATCCCGGTCAGGAAATGGCAAGCTGTCCAGGTTCTCAACGAGAGGGCGCAACGGATTTCTTGCGATTCCACCATCCATTCTAAGCCAGATATTTCTAACGTCATTTATCTCCTGCCCTTTCTCCAACCTCTCACACAACTCGGCCATCGCTTCCTCCCCCTCCCCCACACAGGCCATATCTATAGCTTCGCACTCAAGCACACTCTGCGGATCCAGCGTCGCATGGACGCCACCGCATATGATGGGGGTGTCCAGTCCCTTTTTGATCGCCCGGGCATAGCGCTCAACATGGGGAAACATGTTGGTGGTGGAAGAAAGGGCCACCAAATCAGGGGAGCTCTTCAAAACCAAGTGCGTTAATTCGCCTTCCTGAATGGCCTCCGTTAGATGAATTAGGGAAACGGCGTGTCCGTGCTCTTTCAAAACCGCCGAGATGTAGGCGATGCCATTATAGAACTTCCCTTTCGAACCGATGCCAAAATCGGGGTAGACGAAGACGACTCTCATCGGGTCAAAGCCGCCTTGTCTAGGGTCTCTTTGAATACATCGAGATATCCTTCAGTGATCCGATTCCAGGTATACTTCCTCTCTACCAGCTCTTTCCCAGCTCTGCCCATCTTCTCCCTTAAATCACCATCTTCCAATAAGTGAACGATGCCCTCGGCCAGCGCCCACGGATTTTCCGGCTCGACGAGGACGCCATTTACGCCATCGATGACTATCTCGGGCACACCATTCACTCGCGTCGCAACGATGGCCTTTCCAGCTGCCATGGCCTCCAAGTTGACTATGCCCAAAGGTTCAATGCGCGAGGGAAGAACGAAGAAATCACACCCCTTAAACAACTCGATTAACCTTCCCCTCTCCACCTTCCCAACCAGCTTAACCTCGTCTGAAAGGTTCAATCGTTTCACAACATCCTCCAGCCTCGGGCATTCTACGCCCTCTCCAGCGATCATCAAATCGAGATTCGGGAATCTCTCCAAAACGATCTTGTGCGCCTCCAACAAGATATCAAAGCCCTTTTTGTGTTCAAGACGGCCAACGGCCAGAATATAGGGTTTCTCGCCTTGAAAGGGAGCCTTCAAATCGAACTCCGCGAGATCGACGCCATTACCGGTAGCCGAGGATTTCTTCTCAATATTCGGTTCAAATTCTAGAGCATCTTTAAGAAGGCTTTGAGAACAACCCGTTACAAACTCCGCCCTCCTCAAAACACTCCTCAATATCCACCTCTGGAATCGCGATTCCTTTGGAAACTTGTGCACATCGTTACCGTGGACGCTGACCACAAGCGGAATTGCGAACAACCTGTTCAGCAACAATCCATAAAAGCCCGCACTGTCCACGAAGTGTAAGTTGATGAGATCGGGCTTCCTTGCCCTTACGGTGCCAATTAACCTGGGAAAATCGAGAGAGAAAAACACAAAGAATGCCAAAAAAGACTTGAGGGTTCGACCTGGCAGACCAAGATAGACCCTGTTAACCTCAATGCCATCCATAAACTCAAGCGTCCTTGGGTTTTCGGAAGTCCTCGAACAAATCACCGTCACCTGATGGCCCCCATCCGATAGGCCCCTGGCCAGGTTATGGACGACCATCTCCACCCCTCCGATCCGCGGTGGATACAGGTTGCTCATCAACACAATTCTCACTAAATTTCACCACCGGAAAAGCCAAAGAAATTTGCCACTTTTCCCTCATAATTGAGCAGCAACCCCAAGGTAAGCAAGTTGATCTCACGGAAGGGATCTATTATCAGGAAAACTTTAAAGCCCTCAGATAGTCGGCCAGAAT
>DNCG01000088.1 GCA_003491635.1 Actinomycetota bacterium | reverse complement strand
CAACTAATTTCGAATAATGAATTTCTAATAACGAATAGCGGGCATCTGATGAGATTGGGAGCGAGAGATGAAAAAGCCGAGGGTTTGTGTTTTGTTGGCGGCGGGAATAAATAGGGATTACGATGCGGCGTACGCTTTTGAGCTCGCGGGGGCCGAGGCGGAGAGGGTCCATGTTAATGAGCTTGCCGATCGCGGGAAAAGTCTCGCCGACTATCACATCCTCATGCTCGGGGGAGGCTTTTCCTTCGGGGATGACATTGCTTCTGGGAAAGTTCTGGCAAATAAATTAAAATATAAGTTGCGAGACCAAATCCAGCGGTTCATTCAGGACGGGAAGCTGGTCCTGGGTATCTGCAACGGTTTTCAGGTGATGGTTAAGTTCGGGCTCTTGCCCGGCTTTGACGGAGATTATGAAAGCCAAAAGGTGACGCTCACATTCAACGATTCTGGCCAATTCGAGGATCGCTGGGTTTATCTTAAGGTTAATCCGGATTCCAGGTGCATTTTTACCCAGGGGATCGATTCTCTTCTCTACGCTCCCGTGTGTCACGGGGAGGGCAAGTTTGTTCCCGGTGGTGAGGAAGTACTGAGTAGACTCCACGGTGATGGCCAGGTCGTTGTCCAGTATGTCGACGAGAAGGGTAACCCGGGTGATTATCCGGTGAATCCAAATGGCTCGGTCGATCACATCGCTGGTATCTGCGACGAGACGGGGAGACTATTTGGGATGATGCCACATCCGGAGGATTTTGTGAGAATGACCCATCACCCTCGATGGACACGAGAAAGCCTGCCGGAAGAAGGTGCTGGCCTGGCGATTTTTAGAAATGCCCTCAAATATGTGCAAAGGGAGCTTTTGTGAGGTAAGCTTGAAGAGAGTCTGTGAAGGTGGTTGCGAGTTGAAAAAGAAGGCATCGAGCGACGGTTTTCAGGAAGCCTGCGGGGTCTTTGGGATATATGCTCCCGGGGAGGACGTAGCCAGGGTCACCTACTTTGGCTTGCATGGCCTTCAACATCGAGGCCAGGAGAGCGCGGGAATAGCCGTGGCCAATGGTTCTTCCATCCTCATCCACAAGGACATGGGTCTGGTTCCCCAGATCTTTGACGAGCAGACCCTGGCCAATCTCAATGGGCACATCGCCGTGGGGCACGCCCGCTACTCCACCACTGGTTCCACACGCTTGGAGAACTCCCAGCCGATCTATCGTTCCTACGCTGGCGGAAGTCTTGCGCTGGCCCACAACGGGAATTTAATCAACACACAGGAACTCCGGCAGATGCTCACGAGGAATGGGAGTATATTTCAGTCGACCAGCGATAGCGAGGTCATCGCCGAGCTAATCGTCAGCTTCATTCATTTGGGCGTCGAGGAAGCCATCAAGAAGACCATGGAGAAGCTCAAAGGAGCCTACTCGGTTGTCATAATGACCCAGGACAAACTCTTTGCCATCCGGGATCCCTATGGGATTCGGCCTCTCGCCATGGGCAAGAGGGGCAAGAACTATATTATCTCTTCCGAGACTTGCGGCCTGGATATAGTGGGTGCGAAGTATTTGAGGGAGGTTCAACCGGGTGAGATGGTGGTCATCGATGGGGATGGCTTTCATTCCGAGCAGGCCATGCCTCCCCAGAAGCCGTCCCTTTGTATCTTCGAGTTCATTTACTTCGCCCGCCCCGATAGTTCCCTCTATGGCAGGCTTCTCTATCACGCCCGAAAGCACATGGGGATGAGTCTGGCGGTGGAGTCTCCGGTGGAAGCCGATTTAGTCGTCCCCGTTCCCGACTCTGGAACCTCGGCGGCTGTGGGATTCGCCGAGAAATCCGGCATACCTTTTGGGGAGGGGATGATAAAGAACCGCTACATCGGTCGAACCTTCATTCAGCCCAACCAGAGCATCAGGCAACTCGGTGTAAAGTTAAAGCTGAACCCCCTCAAGGAGATAATAAAGGGCAGGCGGCTCGTCGTCGTGGACGATTCCATCGTCAGGGGAACGACCAGCCGAAAGATTGTGAGCATGCTCAAAGAGGCCGGTGTAAAAGAAGTCCACATGAGGATAAGTTCGCCACCGGTCAGATTCCCCTGCTTCTATGGGATCGATACGGCGACGAAGACCGAGCTCATTGCCTCCGATAAGACCGTCGAAGAGGTAAGGCAATTTTTGGGTGCCGATTCCTTGAGTTACCTCAGCTTCGAGGCGCTGGTGGCATCGACAAAGAGGGCTTATGGCGATTTCTGTCTTGCTTGCTTTGACGGAGATTATCCCATCGAAATCTCCAAAGAGCTCAAGATAAGTAAGTTTATGCTGGAGGAGAGCAAGGTTTAAGAGGGTGGATGAAAAAGAATTCACCTACAAGAAAGCGGGAGTAGATATAGAGGCGGGAGCCAAAGCCGTCGAGCTCATGAAGGCGGCCGTGAAGTCCACCTTTCGTCCGGAGGTGCTCACCGAAATCGGAGGTTTTGGTGGACTTTTTGCTTTTGATGGGGAGAAGTATAAGGAGCCGGTGCTTGTTTCGGCCGCCGATGGCGTAGGGACTAAGCTCAAGATTGCCCAGTTGATGGACAGACACGAGATGGTGGGGATAGATCTCGTGGCCATGTGTGCCGACGATGTGGTCGTTGCCGGAGCCGAACCCCTTTTCTTCCTCGATTATATCGCCATCGGAAAGGTTGTCCCGGAGAAAGTGGCCAAGATAGTTGGGGGCATCGCGGAAGGATGTAGGATGGCGGGCTGTGCCCTGATCGGCGGAGAGGTAGCCGAACATCCTGGGGTAATGCCTCCCGACGAGTATGACCTGGCTGGTTTCGCTGTGGGCGTGGTGGAAAGGGCGAAGATAATCGATGGCTCCTCCATTGGAGAGGGAGATGTGGTCCTGGGTCTTGCTTCCAGCGGGCTTCACAGCAACGGTTATTCCCTGGTAAGAAAACTCATCGATAAATTCAAGCTCTCTCTCTCCGATAAGCCGGCTGGTCTTGTTCGCTCCTTAGGTGAGGAGCTCCTGATACCGACCAAGGTCTACACAAAGTCCATACTGAAGCTACTGGGGAGGCATGAAGTCCATGGCCTGGCTCATATCACCGGCGGTGGTCTTATCGAGAACATCCCTCGAATTTTGCCCAGGAACGCCGATGCCGCGATTGACCTTTCTTCCTGGTCACCTCCGCCCATCTTTGAATTCCTCCGGAAGCTCGG